>JAGQPV010000608.1 GCA_020426545.1 Planctomycetaceae bacterium | reverse complement strand
AAAATCAAGACGTTACGGAAAATGCCCCTCCAGGGGTGAAACCTCCCGTGATCCCAGTTCTGGTCCCGAAACGGTCCGAAAGGTATCACCAGAGGTGTCACCAGCCTGACGAGGGGCTTCTTCGTGCCATGTCAACGTGTGCTGACCTGGTCGCCCGGCATTCGCCAGCCGGTGACTGGCAGTCGGCATTCGCAGCTGGCTCACCCGCCGCATCGCCCTTCGGCCCGTCGCGGTTCGCTTCGGAACCGGCCGACCGCCCGTCGCGAAATCAGCGCGAAATCCGCCAGACCAATCGCAGACCCAGTCATACCAGACGCGATTTCCAGCCAGTCGGTGGGAGCCGACGTCGAGCAGAATCTGGCGGGCGATTTCGCCGCCGACGGTGCTGTTCTTCCGCCGCGCTGAAATCACTGGCTGGCTGATCGCGTTTCAGATCGCCTGCTTTCCGCTTCGCCAGTGTGCTGAGTTGCCCCCTCTGGCGGGGGAACGTCGCCACGGTGACCTCGACCGCCGACGCAGGCGTACTGCCATCAGTCGGTGCCCGCTGCCGTACGGCGGCCGAAGCGGAACGAATACAGATCGGCGTCCTTCAGCACGAATCTCAGCTGCACCGGCCTGCCGACCAGCGACTTGACTTCGCTGCTGCTGTTCCATGTCAGCGGCTGCTCGACCTGATCGCCATAGGTAACATCGCTGTCCGCCAGCCCGAACCCGCTGATCGGGTTGCCGTCGAGATCCTGAATTTCACATTGAATACTGCCGGCGGCAGAGGTCGAGTAATTCACGAGCAGCTCGACTTCGCCGGGAAGATGCGCTCCGGAAACGCCCGCCGGCTGGCGACCGTCGGCAGCCAGCTGATCGGTCAGCACGTCGCGGAGCGGGAGTTCGAACGTGTAGTACGCTCCCTGATCTTCAGCAAGGTTGAGCAGCTCTGCCGCTTCTCCGCCGGCGAGTTCTCCAATCTCGTCCGCCGTCAGTGCCCGCTTGAGCCACAGCACTTCATCGACGACCCCCAGAAACGGCTCATTCGCCAGCGAGGTGGGAGGATAGTCCTCGCCGAAACGCAGGTTTCCCAGGGCGAGCACACACTCACCCTTGCCGGCTTCGCCACCGCGGGCCACCGGTTGACCATCAAAATACAGTGAAATATCACCGTCCCGCCAGGTGGCAGCGAAGTGATGCGGCTTTTCGGGCTCCTTGTACAGCGGGGCAATCGCTGCGGCATCAGCCACGACAGAGACCCTGTTATAATTAAAACGCATCGCCCCGAGTGATGAGCCAATGTCAAAATACAGCTCGCCATTGGTCGTCGGCCCGCCGTTGTAAGCGGAGAACAGTCGCCGATGCCCGCGGGGGACATTGCGGACCAGACAGGCCAGGGTGAACTCGCGGCCCAGATTCTTCGATTGCGGGACGGTCAGCGTGGCCGGATTGCGAAACTCCAGCGAGCCGCCACCCATGAGAGCCTTCTCGGTGACATGAGCGACCGCTCCCGACAGCGGGGAATCTTCAGCTGGTCGCCGGGCAGTGGCCTGTTCCTGAGTGAAGATGATCGGCCGGGTGACGACTTCTCCCCCGGTGAAGGGAGCATTCACACTGACGAACCCATCGAGCCTCAGCGTATACCGCCGCATCCTCACCCCCGGCCCTTTCCAGTACCCTTCAGAGGAATAGATCGACAGTTCCTTCGGGCCCAGGGGGAACGGCGAACCGGTTTCCACGAGGCCATAGTTCTGATAGGTGCTGCCGTATACCCATGTTGCTTCATGCGTGGGGCCGGGGCGCAGGAATGCTTCCCGCCACATATGGAAGTGGTCCGCAGTGCGACCGGCCATGAAGCCGCCATCGGAATAGTCGGTCCCGTACCGTTTGGAAAGTGTGGAAATCTGCTCGTTCAGCGGGGTGAGCAGACCGCGACCGGTGATATACCGGGTGGGAAACCCGAGCAGCAGATGCGGTGCGCGGTGGTAGGGAGTGATCTGATTGGTGTAAAGCTCTGTGGTGCGTTCGGGCGTGTAGCTCAGCAGGACCGGATCGGTCCACTTCAGGAAGTCCTCACTGGAGCAGGTCGTCATGTCCCGCCCCTCGCTGAACGTCCGCTGGTAGCTGCGATACTCACCGCGGACCGAGTCCCAGAAGGCCGTGTTCTGCGAATCGAAGGCACCCTTCGTGATCACCGGCTTCTCAGCCAGCAGCTTCCAGTGGATGCCGTCAGCGGAGCCGAAAGCGAACAGACCGCCCTCCGAGTGGAGACCGCCCAGCGCCTTGTAACGCTGATCGGCCGGGCAGTCGGGGTTGCCATCGAGGAACGGCGAAAAGTTATGGGCACCGATCCCGTCCCAGATGATGTTGTTCTCCACCGAGCCTTCGTACTCAACGAGCCCCAGCTTCGGCTTCGTGAACTGGATGCCGTCCCGGCTCTCGGCATAACACACGACCGGCCGATGCGTGACCTTCAGCGACTTGCCGGAGACGTCGAAATTCCAGCCGCGATAATACATGCGGTACAGGTCGCCATCCTGCAGCACCGTGTGGTACAGCGATGCATTGCCTTCCCACGGTGCGTCATGGGTGATGGCGATTTCCTGCGGCACCGGCTGGTGCAGGCGCAGTTCGGCCCCGCCCTCCAGTGATTTCACCAGCGTGCGATCGACGAACAGTTCCCGGCGATTGCCGACGGAGACCGGTTTGCTGGCGTCGGTTTTCTTCTCTCCCGCCGCAATGATCGCCGGGCTGATGAGCCCGAGCATCAGAAGCAGGATCAACGTCAGGCGGCGCGTACGGCAGGAAGACATGCGGGACTTTCCGTGCAGAAACTTCAGACAGACACGAGCAGGCATGAGACACTTACACAGGGACCGGTGGCTGGAAACTACTGATCGTTACGGAACCGCAACGAATACAGGTCCGCGTCGCGGAGGACGAATCGCAACCGCACCGGCTTGCCGGCGAGGTCAGACAGGTCGCTCTCGCCCTGCCAGGTGACGACGCGATCGAGTTCATCGCCATAGATGTCATCGCAGTCCGCCAGGGTATGGCCGGGAATCGGCTGGCCATCGGCGTCCAGCAGTTCGCAGCGAATGCTGCCGGCCGCGGAGGTGCCCATGTTGATTTCCAGCTCGACGGGAAACGTCCCGCCGTCAGCCGACCTGGCCGGGCCGTCAAAAGTCACCAGACGGGTGGTCAGTTCCCCGCCCTCATGCGGAGCATTGATCGAGACGAAGCCATCCGTCCGCAGAGTAAATCGCCGCAGGCGGCACGGACCAACGTAATAGTTCTCGATCGCATACAGCGAAATCTCCGGTCGCTGCCCGGGCAGAGGACTCTTCGTCGTTGTGAGGCCCCACGCGATGTGATTGTTCCGCTGCCACCACCGCTGCGGATTCTGCCCCGGACGCAGGAACGCTTCGTCCCACCGCTTCCAGTTCATGCCGTCCCGGCTGCTCATCAGCACGCCGTCACTCACGCCGGGATGATTGTGCTTTGGGTCCGGGTGCCAGGCCGCCGGCCGGGAAGGGACGAACCGCTTCGGAAATGCCAGAAAGAGATGCGGGGCCCGCTCGTAGGCGATGGTCGCGTTGGTATAGAGGTGCTGCGCCGGAGAGTCGGGGATATTGACGAACTCCGGCGTCGTCCAGTCCAGGAAGTCGTCGGAGGTGCAGGTCATGATTGCCCGCACACGGTTCTCGAAGCCCCGGTGGAAATCGACGTAGCGGCCTCGATGCTCATCCCAGAATGCCAGATTCTGCGAGTCGAACGCCCCCTTCGTGA
>JAGQPV010000607.1 GCA_020426545.1 Planctomycetaceae bacterium | reverse complement strand
GACCACGCCCTTCCTGCGTCAGGGCGTGCCACCCACCGTCTCCCTCTTCCCTGAATCCTGACCCCTGCCCTGACCCCTGACTCCTGACCCCTGACTCCTGACCCCTGACTCCTGACCCCTGATCATCATTCGGCGAACCGGCGGAGCACGTTTTCGGTAATCTTTGAGACGCTGCTGTCGACCAGAATGGAGGCCGGCCAGGTGATTGAGCCGACCGAGAACACGCTGCCGCCGCTGTCCGTATCGAAGTGCACCATGTGGGCCCCGCCCTCGTCGGCGTTCATACCTCTGGCCAGCAGCCGGGTTCCGGGCGGAGAATTCGGCGACATTTTATCGGTCTCGTGCCCGGAGGCTCCGCCCGGCACCCGCATGTGCAGGCTGGCCTCGCCGAAGATGTCGCCGTTCTTCAGGCCGGTGCCTTCGTAACACCAGTGATCGACATCCACCACCTGATAGGGGGCGGCTGTCATGATACCGGGGAAGCTGAACACCACGCCCAGCAGGTTGGCTTCGGATTCCTGCCGCACGTCGAACCGGCTTTCGGTTCCGGGCGGGTTCTCATCCATCGCGCTGTGGCTCCAGCGGGTGTTGTGATACACCACGCGGTGGTCGTCCAGCAGTTCGACTTCGCAGTTCAGTCCGTTTCCACCCAGATACATCAGCCGGCCGCCCCGCTCGAAGACCCACTTCTTGAGCGTATAATACATATGGGCCGACCAGTACTCCGGGTGCGTGGTGATAATCAGCACTTTGTAATCATCGAGACTGAAGCGGTCGAAATGAAACATCGACTCGCTGTACAGGTCGTATTTAATATCCTGCTGTTCCAGCCAGCCGAGGAACCGCCATTCCGCCGGAGCCAGGTGACAGCCCTGCCGGCCGGCAATCGGGTCTTCCAGCTGCTCGCCTTCCTCCACATGATTGAACGGGTCGGGCCGGTCGAGGGACAGCGGCGGATAGGTATCGGTATCGTAGGAGCGATGCTCCGACTCGGTGTAACGCTTGAGATCCTGCCGAGAGTTGACGGTGGGAGTCGGCGGGAAACCATCGGCGTGAATATAGTTACTCCTTCCGCCAAAGCTGTTGTAGGCGTTCCAGTTCAGGTCAGCCGCGAGTACAGCCACGGACGACTGCGGACTGGCCGGAGCCACGACCCACGGGAAGGTGAAGAAGTCGCCTGACTTTGAGCGGGCATGCAGATAGTACAGGCCGGAACGTTCCGGAGCGGTCAGCATCTGCCCCAGGGCTGCGCTGTTGTAGCCCTGTTTGTTCCATTGTACGCCGGTCTGGGTGTAATCGCCGTCGGGCGTGATCTGCATGGTGGCCCGGGGGCCGTGCTCGTCGAACGTGCCGATGCGGCGAACGAATTCCTTCTGTTTGCCGTACCGCCACAGCTCGAGTCCGTACTCTTCGACGGCATGCACACGGAATTCCGACTGCTCCCCGGCTTTGACGCAGCGGGGCGACATGTAGCCCAGCAGGCCGTCGGTCAGCAGGCGGAAGTGGTGCGGCTCGTCGGCGGATACGGTGACCTGCTCGGTCTTCTGGCCGAAGCCCGGTCGATACAGGACCACCCGGTATTCACCGGGAGCGAGGTCGGCGTGTACGGCGCCGGAGGCTGTCGAACGGGCTTCGGTCACCGTGCCATCGGCCGCGGTGAATTCCAGCAGAGTTTCCGGCAGGGCCACGTACCGTTCGTTGCTCACATAACCGACCAGCATGCTGAGTCCTTCAGGATGAATTTCAGGCAGGGGGCAGGCGGAGAACAGGAGGGAGTTCCGCCGCGGAAATATGGTACAGCCCCGGCCCCCTGCTGGCGAGTTGGCCTGAATCCCGGCTGGCTGATTCCGGGAACCCTTTTCCGGGAGAACTCGTCTACACTGGAGAGCGGGACGGCGGGCTGTCGTTCCGGTTTGTGCTTCTGTCTCTTTTGGAGAACTGATGATGCCCTGCCATCCGCCTGTGCTTGTGGCTTCCGCCCTGACTGCTGTCGTGTGCCTGGCCTGTGCCCTGCCGGCGAATGCGGCTGAGAATCCGCTGGGTGGAATGCAGCTGCTGCCGGGTTATGTGCACCAGCCGCTGCAGGGCATCGACAGTGTGGTCGGCCGCATCACGAAGAAGGACGGGCTGACTTTGACGTATGAAATCGGCAGTCTGCCGCAGCCGGGTGGCCTGCGGCTGGGCGGGCAGTTCAGCGATCGGCCGAAGCAGGTGCCGCCCGCGCAGCTCCGCTGGTACCGGGAGCAGGTGGTGCACGGGCAACCGGTGCACCTGGCCTATCTGAAGGACAACCAGCTGATGGTTTCGTTCCCCCTGAAGGGAATGAACGTCCACACGAAAGTCGAGAACGCCGACGAAATGGCGGAAGCCCTGCTGATGCTGCTGACTTACCCCGGCCCGCCGGCGAAGGAATGACCGCGGTTCATTCGGCTGGCGGGTTGCGAAGGTATTCGATGGCCGTCAGATCGTAGCTGAGGTACAGCGGGTGGGCCGGTTCGCCCGTTTTACTCACCCGCAGGGTGTGCAGGTCCAGGTTCTTCCGCTCCAGCAGCCGGCAGACTTTAGCGGACCGGCCACCGATGCGGCCATGATTGCCCCAGGCCACCATCACCTGGTCGGCTTCGAGGGCCGCTTTGATGATGTGGTGATTGTTCCGCGGGCCGACAGGATCTTCCACCTTCCGCAGCCAGGCCGGGTCGGTGGCCCGCAGGCCGAACAGATTGGTGACAATCATCCGGCCATAGCCCCAGGCGCGGGACCGCCGCTCGCACCGTTCGACTGTGGGATCGTTGGCGACTTCATCGGCGGTGGAGGGATTGAGCATCAGCCAGTTGATGCAGGGACCGTCGCTCCAGTGGATTTCCAGCCGGTAACGGTATGTGCGGCAGCGGGAGAATGCGCACGTACGGCGGGCAGGCAGATGAAGTGCAGATGGTGCGGAAGACATGCGGAACAGGATATCGGCCCGCCCGCGACGGCACCAGTCGCCGGGTCTGGTGATTCACCAGCCGGCATCAGTCGAGGGAATCAGCGGCCCGCGTTCCGCTGTCGCCAGTATTTGAGGCCCGGCACGAAGAAGCACACGGCCGAGACGACGCCGAACAGCGAAATGCCCACATTGGGCAGGCCGGTGCCAGGCAGCACGGCCATCACGAGGCCGGTGGCGAACAGCACCAGCGACTGCACGTAGAACGCACCGGACAGAATGCCGGCCTTCACGAGGAACACCATTCCGCTGATCAGCCCCAGCACGGGCGACAGACTCAGCACGGGCAGGCCCAGCAGAAATTCGACGCCGAACAACAGCGAACTGCAGATCATCGAACCGGCCCACACATGGGCCACCTGCCGTTCCACAAAGGTGATGGGGCCGCTGCGCTTGCGGATCTCCCAGAACACGAAGGCCCAGAATCCCAGGCCCAGAATCCACAGGCCCAGGTAAGGCAGACGCGGAGCAATGCCCGTGCTGCTCTCCGAATGCAGCAGCTGCAGCAGGTTGGTGATGCCGCACAGAACCAGCAGGACCAGGCTGTGCAGCATCCACAGCACACCCCAGTTTTCCAGCAGGCCCGCGTGGTGCGTCTCGCGAAAGAAGCGGCTGAGCACCTGCGTGAAGTGCGACGAACGGGCCTGAATCGGTTCGTTCGCCAGCCAGGCTTCCAGGTCGTCGGCCAGGGCATCGGCGGTGGCGTATCTGAGATCGGTCGGCTTCTGCAGACACTTGAGCGTGATCATTTCCAGATCGGGCTCGATGGACTGATTCAGGAGCCGGGG
>JAGQPV010000606.1 GCA_020426545.1 Planctomycetaceae bacterium | reverse complement strand
GACCGGCCTGCTCAGGTGTCCTGAGTCAGAACGAAGTCATCAAACCGGAACTGATCGTGGTCCGGTCCGCTGATGCTCTGAAACAGTTCCTGCATGATCTCATGGAAATGAGTCTGCCGGACGGAATAAAAATTGTGTTTGCCGTCCCGCCGCGCTTCGATCAGCCCGGCAACCCGCAACAGAGCGAGGTGATGGCTGACGGCTGGCTGGCTCTGCTGCAGTTTCTCGCACAGGGCCGTGACATGCAGTTCCCGCTCCCGAAGGAGATACATGAGAATCCGCAGTCTGGTCTCATCCGAGAGCAGCTTGAAAACCTGAACCAGGTTCCGTTCCAGCTGCTGCGACAGTTCCGGAAAAGCTGGGGCCTCCTCGGAGGAGACGCGTTCCGCAACGTTCGTGATCATCGGTTCTTCTTTACTCTGGTCCTTTGTGGGCAGCGGCTGACTGTCTCCGTCAGACCGCGGCATCCCATCGCTTTGAGCGGACAAAATCAGCCTCTTCCTTTCAGGTCGGCTACTCCGACGGGGCGAAGCGCAGACCACCACACACATCCTTCATCCATAACGGTTCAGTCGAACTTTCTGGAACGGATGACCGGCAACCTGATCGTCCCTGAGAATCAGTTACCGGGTCTGCTGGGAAGTCAAGATCCTGGCCCGCGATGATCTTGTCTCGCGACGACCTCCAGCACAGTTGTGCTGGTGCCAGAACGGCACTGTAGAGAAAGGGGTACAGGAGGCAATGCATGTCAGTCAGATGCCGGGAACTGCCTTCGGGGGCGTACCCTCTCCGGCCCCGGCTGGTCTGCATAGCCTATTATGGTCACCCTGCCGAACCCCGTCAACAACTTTGGACGCGAAAAGAGTCCGAACGTCTGATCGTGTTGTCAATTCGGTACTTCGGGCTGACAATCGTGATTCAGAAATCAGATTCTGCCGGGATCGACAGCCGGCATCCGGCCCGGAAGCCGTCCGCTCGTTCAGCCATGGCCGGGCTCTTCCCTTCCCAGGCGTCGATGAAACTTCGAGGGAAGCTGGGGAGAAACAGGTAGACGTTGATGCGTCCAGAAAAGCTGCTCCGAAACCGACCGGCGGAAGGCCGGCGGAAAGACTGGCGGGGAGGGCTGCCGGCCGTCTTTTGACAGCCTTGTCAATTTTGATTTGACCACGGACTCGACAGCTGGAATATGTAACTGAGCGGGACCTGTCCGCCCGGGTCACCGGCTCCTGTGGCGGCCCGGGTTCTGATGGTGTGTTCAGGTGCTGGCCCTCCCTCTGCTGGCGACCGCAGCGGTGGGACGGGCTGCGAACGTGCAGCCACTCGCTTTACCGGGACCAGCAGTTACAATTCCAGTGCAGTACTGATCACGGGGAACCAGCCTGTCGCACTCTGGCTGTTACTGGTTCCCTGTGCAGGCTGCGGTCAAATTACCACGAAGGCTGGAGGGTGGATCCGGGGTTTCAGGCGGTGTTTCCGCCGGCACCTTCGTGTTCAGCCCGAACAGGGCAAGAGGCATGGCAGGTAACTCGTTTGGTCAGCTGTTCCGCATCACCACCGCTGGTGAAAGCCACGGACCGGGGAATGTGGTCATCATCGATGGGGTGCCGCCCGGGATCCCGCTGTCGGTGGACGATCTGCAGGTCGATCTGGACCGTCGCCGTCCGGGGCAGAGCCGCATCGTCACCCAGCGGAACGAGGCGGACACGCCCGAAATTCTTTCGGGTGTCTTTGAGGGGCGGACGACCGGCACCAGCCTCGCCATTCTCATTCGGAATACCGATCAGCGGAGCCGCGATTACTCTGACATTCAGGAGAAATACCGTCCCGGCCATGCGGATTACACCTACGATGCCCGCTTCGGTTTTCGCGATTACCGGGGCGGCGGTCGTTCCAGTGCCCGGGAAACAACCGCCCGTGTGGCAGCAGGCGTGGTGGCCCGCAAGCTGATTTCCGCGGCCTTCGGCGGCCGGGTGGTGGGCTATGTGACACGGGTCGGGCATGTGGAGGCCAGCATCAGCCGGCCCGAAGAGGTGACCATGGAACAGGTGGAACGCCTGCCCGATGGTGAGCCGAATATTGTCCGCTGCCCGGATGTGGCCGCAGCCGGGCAGATGGTCGAACTGATTGAATCGATGCGGAAGCAGGGCGATTCCATCGGAGGTGTGGCGGAAATCGTGGCCTCACATGTTCCGCCGGGCCTGGGCGAGCCGGTTTTCGACAAGATCAAGGCCGATCTGGCACATGCTCTGTTCAGTCTGCCCGCCGTACTGGGGGTCGAATATGGCATCGGGTTCGGCTGTGCCACCATGAAGGGCAGTGAGAACAACGACATCTTTGTGGCCGCAGCCGGTGAGAAATCGGGCGGGCGCGCTTCGATTTCCACTTCTTCGAACCGGCACGGCGGCATGCTGGGCGGGCTGACCAGCGGCCTGCCAATTGTGCTGCGTGTGGCAGTCAAACCGACCAGCAGTCTGCCGCAGGAGCAGCCGACGGTGACGCGGGATGGTCAGGCCACGACGATCCGTACCCGTGGCCGGCATGATCCCTGTCTGCTGCCCCGCTTCATTCCGATGGCGGAAGCCATGGTGGCGATTGTTCTGGCCGACCACTGGCTGAGGTTTCAGGCTCAGTGCGGCCAGTCCCTGGCGGGCCAGCTGCCGGAGTCCGGTCAGGTTCCGGAATCCGGCCACCTGCCGGATTGAAGCCAGATGGAAGTTCGCCCGGGATCGTCGGTTTGAGGAATCACGGGCCCGGCTGACAGACTGAAGGGGGCTTCCCCTCGGCAGGCAGAAATCTGCCTGCGCGGAATGGCTCAAGCGAGCAACCAGTATCTGCGGAAGGGGAACATCATGGCTGCACCGGCTGCGACAGTCTGGCATCAGCGGGAACTTGCGCTGCCGGCCCGCCGCCGCGGACTGCACCCGATTACCAGCCTGGTTGAGCAGAGTCTGCCGGAGCTGGGGGAAATTGCGGCGGGGCTGCTGCACGTCTTCATCTGCCATACATCGGCGTCGCTCACGATTTCAGAGAACGCTGATCCGGATGTTCCCGCCGACATGGAACGCGGGCTGAATCACCTCGTCCCCGAGAACTTTCCCTGGCAGCACACCTGCGAAGGCCCGGACGACATGCCGGCCCATCTCAAGGCCTCGCTGATGAGCAGTTCTGTCATGGTGCCTGTCCGCCACGGACGGCTGTGCCTGGGAGTATGGCAGGGGCTGTTTCTGTGCGAACACCGGGACCGGGCCAGCAGCCGGCGGCTGATCCTGACGCTCCAGGGCACCACGGAATCTCCAGAGGGCTGAACCCCGCGGTGGCATCGCGGAATGCGGCCTTCGGAGAACAGCTCAGGGGCTGAACTCCGCTGTTTCCGCATGCTGGCCTGTCGCACAGGGGCAGGCTGCTGCTGACCAGCGGCGTGAAATCAGGCCCCCGAATTCTGCCGGGACTGTTCCCGTGCCTTGCGGACATCGATGAACGATTTCACGCACAGTGCAGTGAAGACCAGGCACACGACTGCCATCGCGGCCAGGCTGCTCAGGCCCAGGGTCGTTCCGCCACCCTTCACCAGCACCATGGCCAGCCGGCCACCCGCCGCCAGAAAGCCCAGCAGGCTCAGCATGACGGCGAAATGCATGGCGTGCTTCCGGCAGGCCTCTTTCGTGGCAGCCAGGCCCAGCAGGAGGATTGGCACACCCACAAAAGCGGGGATCAGCGCGGTCACCGGGTTGTCTGCATCGGATGCGAAATACCCCCCTGCCACGATCAGCGTCAGCAGC
>JAGQPV010000605.1 GCA_020426545.1 Planctomycetaceae bacterium | reverse complement strand
CCTGCCTTTGCTCGCTTTACGACAGAATACCTTTCCGGACAGGCACTCAGAGAGGGCCGCCCGGTGACGGAACGGCCCACACCTTTCGGTCCTCAGCCTTCAGCCAGCTGCCTCGCCTTGTCCGAGATATCTTTCCGGCACCAGGCACCGTTCCACCGAATCAGCTTCACCGCCTGATAGGCCCGCAGCTTGGCATCGGAAATACTGTCGCCCAGAGCAGTCACCCCCAGCACCCGGCCTCCGGCGGTCACCACCTCGCCGCCCTGCAGAGCCGTTCCCGCATGGAACACCTGCGTATCCGGCAGCCTGGCGGCTGCTTCCAGCCCGCGAATCGGGTGGCCCTTCTTATATTCCTCGGGATAACCTTCCGAGGCCATCACCACACAGACAGCAGGGCGGGGATCCCAGTCGAGAGCACTCTCGCCCGACTCCCGAATCAGCTTCGCCAGCTGGCCATCGGCCACGGCTTCCAGCAGCGGCACAATGTCGGAACGCAGCCGCATCAGCACGGCCTGAGCTTCAGGATCTCCCAGACGGACGTTGAACTCCAGCACCTTCGGGCCCTGCGAGGTCAGCATGATGCCGGCATACAGCACGCCGCGAAATGTCCGCTTCATTCGCCGCATGGCATGCACGGTGGGAATCAGCACCTTGTCCAGCACAAGGTCGAGCGTCTCCGGCGAAATCACCGGGGTGGGAGAATAGGCCCCCATTCCGCCGGTATTTGGCCCGGTATCGCCATCACCGGCCGCTTTATGATCCTGCGAGGCTTCCAGAGGAATAATCGTCGTGCCATCGACCAGCGCCAGAATGCTGGCCTCCTGGCCCACAAGGCATTCCTCAATCACAATTTTTTTGCCCGCTTCGCCGAATGTCCGGTCCCGGAAGATGCTTTTCACCGCCTGCACGGCTTCATCCCGCCCGGAGCAGACCAGCACCCCCTTGCCGGCGGCCAGCCCGTCCACCTTCACGACCAGCGGCGCGTCGTTTCGCTCTTCCAGCCAGTTGAGCGCGGGTTCTTCAGCATCAAATACGCGGAAATCGGCCGTGGGAACCCCCGCCTGCCGCATCAGCTCCTTGGAAAACCCTTTACTGCCTTCGAGTTCCGCAGCCCGCTTCGTCGGGCCAAATACCCGCAGCTTTGCCGCGATAAATGCATCGACAATCCCGTCGCACAGCGGAGCCTCGGGGCCGACAACCGTCAGCCCGATCTCCATCTTGCGGGCAAATGCCACCAGCCGGCCGATGTCATCGACAAGGATGTTCACATTCTGCGCCAGCAGAGCCGTCCCCGCATTTCCCGGAGCACAATAGACTTCCGTCACCCGGGGAGACTGCAGGATCTTCCAGACCAGCGCATGTTCACGCCCGCCGCTGCCAACCACCAGCACCTTCATGACTCATAACTTTCTTCGAAGCGACCGAACGCCGTTCCCGCGTGATTTCTGGTGCCCTGCTGACCGGGCCGCGAAGATTATACGACCTGCCCGCCAGACTCAGAAGCGACGCACCCCGAACGAACCGGAATTCGCTCAGAACTGTCCCTGTTTCCTGTAACTCACCGCTGAAATTCGCAGGGCCGATTGACCCGGGCGGGGTCTGTTTCGATGATAGGCCACAACCATGCTCGCCGGGGGCTCCCTCCCGGCTGCGAAAAACGGCCTGGTCAACAACAGCCCTGCGCCACACGAACAGCGGGCCAGGATCCAGAGCCCGCCGCGGGTTCGAGTCCGTCCCGACCGATATTCTCTTTCTGCCCGGGCGAAGGCCCCGTCCTTTCCGGGCATCAGGAAAACGACCGTGTTTGATACTGTTGCCGTCCTTGGTGCCACCGGTGCGGTGGGCCGTATCATGCTGCAGCTGCTCGAAGAACGGGAGCTGCCCGTTCAGAACTGGAGGTTTCTGGCGTCGGCCCGCAGTGCCGGCAAACAGCTGACCTTCATGGGCCGCGAATTCCACATCGAGGAACTCACCACCGGGAGCTTCGCCGGAGTCGATCTGGTGCTGGCCTCCACCCCGGACGATGTGGCCAGAGAATTCCTCCCCGCAGCGGTCGCTGCCGGCGCCACCGTGATCGACGAATCCGGTTACTGGCGCATGAATCCCGAAGTGGCCCTCGTCATTCCGGAAGTCAATCCGGAAGCAGCACTGTCAGCCCGGGGGATGATCGCCAGCCCCAACTGTTCCACCACGCAGATGGTCATGGCCCTCAAGCCCCTGCACGACGCCGCCCGCGTCCGGCGGGTGGTTGTCAGTACCTATCAGGCCACCAGTGGTGCTGGCCTGCAGGGAACGGAAGACCTCAAAGCCGGCTCCCGGGCCTGGCTGGACGGAAAAGATTACCGCTGCGAAGCCTTCGCACACCCCATCGCGTTCAATGCCATCCCGCAGATCGGCAGCTTCCGCGACGAGGGCTACACCAGCGAAGAACTCAAAATGGTGTACGAAACCCGCAAGATTCTGGGCGACGAATCCATCCTGATCAGCCCGACCTGCGTCCGGATCCCCGTCGCCAACTGCCACAGCGAATGCATCACCGTGGAGACGGAGCGGCCGGTTTGCCCCGCGGAGGCCCGCGAGCTGTTTGCAGCCTTCCCCGGGATTACCGTGCAGGACGACGCCGAAGCCGGGCTGTACCCGCTGCCCTCTCTGTGCGATGGCCGGGACGAGGTGTTCATCGGTCGGATTCGCCGCGACCTGTCGCACCCCAACGGTTTGAACTTCTGGTGCGTGAGCGACAACCTCCGCAAAGGGGCCGCCACCAACGCCGTACAGATTGCGGAACTGCTGGCCCGCCACCGGGCCGGCCAGTCTGCCGGCTGATCAGTCCGCCGGTGGACCAGCCTGCAGATTGAACGGCCGGAAGCCCGACCTGCCACGACGCGTCGCGGTGCCTGTTCGAGTGAGAGCAGCCCACAGTCCCGGCTCTGGTCCGATGCTCCTGCGGGGTGAAACTGTCCGGAACAGCGGGGCACCTTTGCCGCAGAGTCCACCAGCGAAAACCAGACGACCCGCCCGTCAGGCAGCCGTGCAGCAGCCTCTGCACCGGAACCGGGCCGTTCTGAAAACCTGCCCCGTTGCTTCGGCTTTCCCCGGGCCGAAGTGCAGACTCGCTGCCGCCCGACCGCTACAATGAAAATCTGTTCCGGCAGATCGTGTTCCACCACGCTGCCGCCACCGCGTTCCGGGGAATTCCCGGCCGGAAGATGATCTCGGTCGAATCGGGATTCGCTCAGCCGCAGCGTGTCCTGCCGGCCTGTCGCACAACGCAATGCTCTCAGAACTGCTGCAGGAGAGACGTATGAGTCTCAGCCGCTCCGCATGCCACCTTACTGCCCGCCTCCGGTGCCAGGCATTCTGCCTGCCGCGAGCACTGGCCGCTCTGCTGGTGGTGGCCGCCCTTGCGCCGGGCCTCGCCTTCGCCCAGGAAGCGGACGCCCCTGCGGATGAAAAACCGGCGAAGGAAACCATCCGCGAACTGCTCGACCGCCTGGAAAAGGTGGAGCAGGAACTGGACCGGCTGCGAAACGCCCGGGTGCCGGGCAATCCGCAGCTGCCCCCGGGAGACCCGGCCAAGAAGGTATACCTGCTGCTGGAGTCGCCTTACCTCGGCCAGACGTACTACGGTGGCGACAATCAGCGGTATTTCGCCGGCCGGCTGACCTTCGTGAATCTCACCGGCAAGCCCCTGGTGATTGCCCAGGACGACATCAGGCTGATTGCCGACGGCAAAGAGTTCCCGCTGAAGGATGTCCCCCCCAGCATTCAGTATCAGTCGTTCCAGATCGGCAACGAGAATCATCAGCTGC
>JAGQPV010000604.1 GCA_020426545.1 Planctomycetaceae bacterium | reverse complement strand
AATCCGTCATGCAGACCGACAGCAGCCACCACAATACCAGCAGCACGGTGGCCTTCGGCGTGCGGACCAGTGAGCCTGTGCTGCCAGCAGAGCGCAAGGAGCCGTTGCGCAAGAAACCAGCGCGGAAGAAACCAGCGTGCATGGAAGTGCCCTGTTCGGCCAGTGGTGCGGCTGAGGACGAGCGGCCTGATGCTGCGTCGAAGTCGGTCTCCGTCCGGCACATTCTATCGGCCGCCGCGTGATTCGGGGGAAGGAATTCACACGGCATCCCGCAGAGTCGGGCTGGCTGGAGTTCGTCTCCCGTTCTTTGTCCGTGTATGCTGGAGTGCATGCCTGCACTGGCTTTCCCTTGCCGGCCGCCGGAATTCTCCAGGACTCAGCCTCCCATCAGAAATCAGATAAGGACTGGCATGGCTCGCCCCTGTCTTACTCCATTCCGCCTGTCTCTGTCCGTCCTCTTCCTGGGGCTGGCAGTTTTCGTATTGCCAGCCAGTGCCAGCGGTGCTGACGGGGCCGCCCCGGAAACAGCTGGTACGCGGCCGAATATTCTGTTTCTGTTTGCCGACGACTGGGGCCGCTGTGCGGGCATTTATTCCGAAGCCGACGGGCCGGGCGGCTTTAACGATGCCGTTCGCACGCCGAATTTTGACCGGCTGGCCCGCGAAGGGGTGCTGTTTCGCAATGCTCACGTGAATGCTCCTTCCTGCACGCCGTGCCGCAGTTCGCTGCTGTCGGGGCAGTATTTCTGGCGGACGGGCCGCGGGGCCATTCTGCAGGGGGCCCGCTGGGATCCCGAAATCCCGTCCTACCCGCTGCTGCTGAAGGATGCGGGTTATCACATCGGGCAGACGTATAAAGTCTGGAGTCCGGGTGCCCCCGTCGATGCACCTTACGGCGGCCGCGATCACGAATACGAATCAGCCGGCCGCCGCTTTAACAGTTTCTCGCAGACGGTGACCTCGCTGGTGACGAAAGGCCAGCCGCTGGAAGCAGCCCGCGAAGTGCTGTACGACGAAGTGCGAAAGAATTTCCGCTCCTTCCTGGCCGACAGGAAGGAAGGCCAGCCCTTCTGTTACTGGTTCGGCCCGACAAACGTGCATCGCAAGTGGGTGAAGGGATCCGGGAAGGAACTGTGGGGCCTCGATCCGGATTCCCTCAAAGGCAAAATGCCTCCCTTCCTGCCCGACGTGCCCGAAGTCCGCCAGGATCTGATGGATTACTTCGGCGAGGTGATGGCGTTCGATGCGTCCATCGGTGTGCTGCGGGAGGAACTCCAACAGGCCGGGGCCGCCGACAACACGTTGATTGTCGTCAGTGGCGACCACGGCCCGCCCGGTTTCCCCCACGGCAAGTGCAACCTGTACCATTTCGGGACAGCCGTGCCGCTGGCCATTTCCGGCCCCGGCATCAAGGGTGGCCGCGTGGTGGAGGACTTCGTCAATCTGACGGATCTCGCTCCCACGTTCCTCGAAGCCGGTGGTACCGCAGTGCCGGATGTGATGACGGGCCGCAGCCTGTGGCCCGTGCTGAAATCAGAGAAGTCCGGCCTGGTCGATCCCGCAAGAACAGCGGTCTTCACCGGGCGGGAACGCCATGTGGAGATGGCCCGGGCCGGCCATCTGCCTTATCCGCAGCGGGCCATTCAGACGGCCGACCACCTGCTGATCATCAACTTCCGCCCCGACCGAAACCCGCTGGGCGACCCGTACCACCTCGACGGCCCCAACCCGCCCACGGAAGACGAACTGACGAATTCCACCTTTGTCACCTTCCCCGATGAAGACGCCGGCCCCACCAAAGCCTGGCTGGTGCTGCACCGGAAAGATCCCCAGTGGCATAAGCTGTTTGTGCATGCCTACGGCAAACGCCCGCGGGTGGAACTGTTCGATCTCAAACAGGACCCGCACCAGATGCACAACGTGGCTGGCAGCGAAGCCTATGCCACCATCCGGCAGGAACTGGAGCAGCGACTGATGCGGGAGCTTGAGGAAACGGGCGACCCGCGGGTGATTGATGACGGGAAATATTTTGAAACCCCACCCCTGGCCGGCCCGCTGCCGGATGACGTGCGTAAACCCAATCGCCAGCGGAAGAAGCCGGCAAAGCCGTGAGCGCCGCCCGGGAGGGAAGATCGGCGGTGCGGCAGAATTCCCGTTGAACTTCCGCCCGGGTTCGCAGATAGTCTGACTGGGGAGGGTTGCGCCCGCCGGAAACCGGAAAACCGATACCGTATCGGAACTTTGTGCTGCCTGGTTTGCCGGTGCTGCCTGCCCCGCTCGTCCGCTGTCACTCGAATACTGCAGGTGAGAACGATGCCGCAGGCTCAGGCGAAGGCCGTCACCGCAAATCTCCCTTTGATCTGGCAGTGGCTGCTGCCGGCACTGGCGGGCACTGCGGCCGTGCTGCTGCTGGCTGCGACGGCGCAGGCCCAGCGGCAGCAGGTCAATGTGGGCACGCCGGTTCGCAGTGCGGGCGACAGCTTCTATGAATCCACAAACATCGGCTGGTCGCTGCAGGGCAATGGCTGGTTCGCCCGGTTCGGTGGCGGGGGAACTCCGCCTTATGGTGGCTTTCAGCCGGGCGCCGGTATTTCCGGCGGCTCGGGTTTCGGCGGGAACGGTTTCTCCGGGAACCTGTTTTTCAATTCGTCGCAGGGCGGTTCCCGCAACCTGAGTTCCTTCACCCCCAGTGTGACCACGTTGAATGGTTACCCCGGCACTTTCATCAGTGGGGTGCAGCGGCCGTTCGTCACCGGGCTGGTGCCCACGGTCGGTATTCCGCCTCAGTTCAGCGTCCCTGCTCCTTCCCTGCAGCAGCGGCTGAATGAACTGCGGTTGCGCGAAGCGGCAGAGCGCGCGGGCCAATCCACAATCGGCCCGGCCACTGGTGAGACGGCTCTCAACCAATCCGCCGGCCGCTTTGGGGGAAGCCAGCAGTTCGCCGGTGGTTCCTATTCGGAGAGTTCAGGTTCAGCCGCCGGTGCGGGTGCATCGATCGATCCGCTCCCGCTGACTCGCGCCGAACGAGAGGCCCGGCAGGAAGCTGTCGAATCTGCCACCGAGGCTGCGGCACGGCAGTATTACACCCGCGGGCTCAAGGCCCGGGCTGAAGGCAAAGCCTCCGTCGCCCGGCAGTATTTCCGCATGGCGGCCAGCCGATCCGAGGGCGAACTGCAGCAACTGGCCCGCGAAGAACTGAACCAGCTGAATCCCCGTTAAGCGGCCCGGGGAGGCCCGGGAGCTTTCGTTTCGGGGGGCGTTTCGTGCAGAATGGTGACCGGATCAGTCGGAAGACAGAAATCCGTACTGTGGCCGGAACGTGACTTTCCCCCGGGAGCGATTGACTGATGTTTGCTGCAATTTTCTGCCGCCGCGTGCTGCGGGTGCTGGCAGTCTGCTTCAGTATCTCCGCCGTGGCTTCGCTGGCAGCTGCGCAGGAAGCGGAAGACAAGGCCGGCTGGTGGCGGTTCCGTGGCCCCAATGGCAGCGGCGTGAGTTCTTCCACCCGGCTGCCCGTGAAGTGGACCGTGGAGGAGGCCGACTGGCGGGTGCAGCTGCCCGGCGTGGGCCACTGCAGCCCGGTGATTCGCGGCAACCATGTGTTTGTGACCTGCGGTGAAGAAGACAGCGGCCACCGCCAGCTGCTGTGCCTGACGGCAGACTCTGGCCAGGTCGTGTGGAAACACACCATCGGCGAGGCGAAGCACCGCAAGCATTCACTGAACAGCTTCGCCTCCTCCACGCCCGCTCTCGATGCCGAGCGGGTTTACGTCTCCTGGGTGGATGCCGAAAACCAGCTGCAGGTGAAGGCTG
>JAGQPV010000603.1 GCA_020426545.1 Planctomycetaceae bacterium | reverse complement strand
GAGAGGGTTCCCAGCGGATGTTTCAGGTCAATACATGTGTTCGTTCGTATTCAGTCTGAAGTGCCCGCGGGTTCGCCAGCGGGCGAAGTCTCACCGGGAGCGGCCCGGTAAGGAACCCGCACTGGAACCGGGGGCCTGGCGAATAAGGTGTACCTGAGGCCCAGCCCCAGCAGAATGCAGGCCCCGCCGGCCAGCACGGCGGATTCCACCCGTTCTCCCCAGGCCAGCCAGACCCACAGCGGATTGAGTACCGGTTCAATCAGGCACAGCAGAGATGCCTCCTGAGACCGCAGATATCGCACTCCCCCGGCGAACAGCAGGTACGGCACCCCCATCTGAAACACGCCCAGCAACACGATCAGCGCCCACTGACTGCCGGACAGGCTCATCCGCAACGGCAGCACCCAGGGCAGCAGCACGAGGCCCGAAGCCGACAGATTCAGCAGCACCAGCCAGCTGGAATCTTCCTCGCGAAGGTACCGCAGCGCCAGCACCACTCCCCCGTAAGATAACCCGCTGGCCAGGCCGATCAGCGTGCCGGCCATCTGCCCGGAGCCGGCCGACGCCACAATCCAGCAGATGCCGACCAGCGCGCAGCCGGCAGCCACCACTCCGCCCCGGTCCAGCCGTTCTCCCAAAACCATCGTGCCCAGCACGGCCGCCCACACAATGCCCGTGTACTGCAGAAAAATGGCTGCGGCCGCGGTTGTCAGTGTCATCGAGGTGATGAACAGCACGTTCATCGCCGAGAACGTCAACATCATCGGGATGAGGGCCGACCGAAAACGGGCCCGCTTCCACCGCACCAGCGGAGCCAGCAGAGCTCCCGCAATCAGCGCGCGAAAGCAGGCAATCAGGGGACCACTGAAGTCTCCGGCCAGCGCCGCCAGGGGCGGGCTTTTCAGAAACAGACCGCTGGTACTCCACATCAGCGCAGCTGCCAGTACCAGCAACCTCCCGCGACGCAATTCGCCAGTCGAAGGATCATTCGGTGCGACAACAGCGGTCATGGCGGTCTCGAAACTCTCGGGAACAGCGATCCCGGCAGTGTATCATGGTGTCTGTCAGACTGCCGCCATTCCGCCGCCGGCAACAGGCAGGTAGCCTCATGCAACTGGCAGCTGACAGCCGGCGGAACCAGCTCCCCGGTTCAGCGAACCAGGCCACCCGCTGCCGGTGCTGCGGCCTCTGCTTCCCTCAACAGGATATGAACCCGTGTATGAAGTCTTCGACCACACCGCGGATCTCGGTCTGCGGATTACTGCCGGCAGCTATGCGGAACTGCTGGCTGAAGCGGGCCGGGGGCTGTGCAGTGTGCTGGTGGAAAACATCGAAGCCGTTCAGCCGGTGCGGGAAGTCACCATCCGTATTCCAGGCACCGCGAACGACTACCTGCTGTTCGACTGGCTCACCGAGCTGCTTTACCGATATGAATCGGAAGGACTGCTGCTGGTGGATTTTTCTCCCGCCGTGGATGATGAGGGTGTGACCGTTGTCGCCCGGGGAGAAACGGTGGACGGGGAACGGCACCAGCGAACACACGAAGTGAAAGCCGTGACCTACCATCTGCTGGAAGTCTCGGAAACTGCGGCAGGCTGGGAAGCCGCGGTCATTCTGGACATCTGACGAAGCAGTAGCCTAAGACCGAACTTTCGGACAGGTAGCGCTGTCTGGCCGGGTACCCGCTTCACGATACCGTATGGAAAGATGGCAGAATGGGACGCTCCGGCTCTTCAAAACCCGTCCGGTCACAGACTCCGCTCACCCTGGAACGGGTGAACGATTATCTGTGGCGAATTCCCCGGGAAAGCCGTCCCGGCATGAAGGTGGACGGCCTGATCTATGCCAGCGATGCGCTGATGGAGCACATTCGCGATGACTCCGCCGCGGAGCAGGTAGCCAATGTGGCCTTTCTGCCGGGCATTCAGGTCGCCAGCCTGGCTATGCCGGATATTCACTGGGGATACGGTTTCACCATCGGCGGTGTCTGTGCCACCGATCCCGAACAGGACGGCGTGATTTCCCCCGGCGGTGTCGGGTACGACATTAACTGCGGCGTGCGGCTGGTGCGCACCAGCCTGATGTACGACGACATTCAGCCGCAGCTGGAACAGCTGACGGAAGCCCTGTTTCAGTCGGTTCCCACGGGAATGGGTCGCGGCGGGCGGTTCCGCTTTAATAACAGCGAGCTGAAACAGCTGATGGGCGAAGGCCCGCGGGCCCTGATGGAACGTGGTCTGGCGGTGGAAGAAGACATCGAACTGACCGAAGCACGGGGCTGTATTGAGGGAGCCGACCCGTCTTTCGTCAGCGACCGTGCGCTGGAACGCGGGCGAAGCCAGTGCGGCACCCTGGGTTCGGGGAACCATTTCCTGGAAGTGCAGGTTGTGGCGGAAGTGGCCGACGAGCCGGCGGCCAGAGCGCTGGGCCTCGAAGAAGGCCAGATCTGTGTGATGATTCATTCGGGCTCGCGGGGGCTGGGCTATCAGGTGTGTGACGATGCCCTGAAGGAACTCCGCGGTGTGCCGGAGAAATACGGAATTCATCTGCCCGACCGGCAGCTGGCCTGCGCCCCGGTGAACAGCCCGGAAGGAACCAGTTATCTGGGTGCCATGCGGGCAGCCGCGAATTACGCGTTCTGCAATCGTCAGCTGCTGATGTGGCAGGCCCGCGAAACATTCGAGAAGGTCTTCGGCTCCACCTGGCAGGAACTGGGAATGCACCTCGTGTACGACGTGGCGCACAACATCGCCAAGTTCGAGGAACATCACATCGACCAGATGAAACGCGGCGTGTGGGTTCACCGCAAAGGGGCCACCCGGGCCTTCCCGCCCGGCCACCCGGAAGTTCCCGAGAAGTACCGCGAAGTCGGCCAGCCGGTGATGATTCCGGGCGATATGGGGCGGGCCAGCTGGGTGCTGGTGGGACAGCAGGGCAGTATGGAGCACACCTTCGGCACGACCTGTCACGGGGCAGGGCGGCAGATGAGCCGCTCAAGAGCCGTACGGGAATCGAAAGGTCGGAAGATCGATCAGGAACTGGCCGCCCGGGGCGTGATTGCCAGAGCCCGCAGCTGGCGGGGCCTGGTGGAAGAACAGCCCGACGCCTACAAGGATGTGAACCTGGTGGTCGATGTGGTCCACCGGGCCGGGCTGTCGAAGAAAGTCGCCCGCATGCGGCCCGTGGGAGTGATCAAGGGCTGAGCCTCAGTCGGCAGGATCGTGTCCGAACATGGCACCGCATCCGCCGCGCAACATTCCCGCTGCGAAGGCTGGTAGCTGTCCCCGCGGGGTGAATCGACCGTGCCCTGCCTCCGACCGATATATATCGGTGCGGGCGACGGACCAGTCAGCAGGGACAGGCCGGCTCTTTTCTCGCTCTACACCGGTCCGTCGGTCGGGACAGGCGCTACGGCTGTGGCGACGGATCGCGGAGCATCGGTTCGAGTTCTTCCACGAAGTCGTTCACATCCTTGAACTCGCGGTACACGCTGGCGAACCGCACGAACGCGACCTGATCGACCTTCCGCAGCAGGGCGAACACCTGCTCGCCAATGATGCGGGACGGAACTTCGCGATCGAAGTCGCCGTAAATCTCGGCTTCGACTTCACAGACAATCGCTTCGATCTGGCTTTCGCTGACCGGCCGCTTGTAGCAGGCCTTCTCCAGACCCTGGCGAATGTTCTCCCGGTCGAACGGAACCCGCGTTCCATCTTTCTTGATGACTTTCAGCGGGCTTTCTTCGATCTTCTCGTAGGTCGTAAACCTGCGGTGGCAATCCGCCGCAAGGCACTGGCGACGACGACGAATCACGAACTGCTGACTGGCCCGTGAATCGATCAC
>JAGQPV010000602.1 GCA_020426545.1 Planctomycetaceae bacterium | reverse complement strand
TGGTTCTGATCCTCCTCTGGTGAATCAGATGCAGGGCCGACAAGAAAAATTCCCGCAATTTGCAGACACTACACTAGCATGAACAGTCACCCTCAGAAGCTGCGACGTGTTGTGGAGTCCCTTCTGGCTGGCGTCGTCTACGCCATCCTGTGCATTTTCGCGGCTCTGCTGCCCGTCGCATACCGCGAAGGTGACAACGACGGCCTCGCAATCGTTATTCTTAGTGCCGGAATGATGCTTTCCCCGGCCCTGGCGGCGACCATCGCCATACTGCACTATCCCTGGAAGACGCTTCGTATGACGATGGCTGTCATAGCAATCGCATTCGCCGCAACCGTCGCAGGGCTAATGCTGTACGGAGCTCTGACAGAATGAGGCAAGCATCAAATGGTTTTCCGCGAGATAATGAATGTGCCCGGCACCGGAATCATTGAATTTACTGGTAAATAGTTTAAACGGCATTGTGGACGAAATCAGCAGCCGTACTGCGAGTGAGTGCTTTGAAACCGATGTGCCTGCTCTGCCGTATCCGGAGCAGGTGGTGGTTCTCGTATTTTATCTGGACATGGAAGTCCATTGCGACAGCTTTGAAAAGTGGATGTCAAATCCTACAGGAGCACTGGTGCAGGAGACCATCGGCATTCTGCGTGGAATTGGTGCACATGCGGCGGCCGATCTGGCGGCTTGCGCTGTCAAAGTTCTGCCTGAAGGTCTTGCACACGATTACCGTGAGCGGCATGAGCAACTCGACCAACTGTCAGACAGTCAACTCGATACACTTGACACTCTTAGCGAGGCATACGAGATGTATCGTGAGGATACACTTAGAAAGGCATTGATGCTGTGGAAGGAGCATGACGGGAAATAACGATGGGTGCTCTTCCCCGGATTGCGTCTATCCAGTTCAGTAGTGACTGTCGGAGTCAGTCTGATTCGCCTGCCCGGGCGATCCGCTTCCTCTTCCACCAGTTGCGGCACAACCGCAGAACACAGGCCAGCAGAAAACTGCCGGCCAGCCACCACATCATCCGCTGGTTCTCCAGCCGCTCGTCGGGCAGGTTCAGTGGATTATCGAGGTCAACACCGAATTCACGGAGAAACGCCACCACAAATGTGATCAGAAACACGCTGCCGTAATACAGCACCGCCGTGTAAATCACCAGCTTCTGCAGTTCTTTCATCGGCCCCTCAGCACAGAGACCCGCCCCGATCGCCACCGAACCTCAGCATTATCCATCGCAGCAGAAGCGGCGTCCAGCATCGCGCAGTCAGCCAGATGCGCTTCGCATCGTCCCCCTGCAGGTTGCATCGTCCGCTGCGTTCCGGCTAATCTCTGTACAGGTCTGCTGTGCGTCTGAATGGAGTTCGCGACGGCCCGGCAGATGGTGCGACGGAAGACCACCGGAGACCAGCGAATGCCTGCACTGTCACTCCTCGGACGCCCTTCCCGGCTGTGCAATGGCGTCACCCGCCGTGAAGTGCTGCGGGCCGGTGGCCTGGGTCTGGCCGGAGTGACGTTGCCGCACCTGCTGCAGGCCAGCGAAACCGCTCCGCTGGGCGTACCGCCCACCGACAAATCCTTCGGCCGGGCGAAGAATGTCATCTTCCTGTACCTGGCCGGTGGCCCGCCCCAGCACGAGACGTTCGACCCCAAACCCGAAGCACCGGTTGACGTGCGGGGGCCGTTCAACCCCATCAGCACCTGCATTCCCGGCATGCAGTTCTGCGAACTGCTGCCCCGCACCGCCCGGCTGGCCGACCGCATGGCCGTCATCCGGTCGCTGTCCACGAATGACAACACGCATTCCTCCAGCAGCTACGAAGTGCTGACCGGCTACAAGTACCAGGGCACCAACCCCCGCACGATTCAGCCGACCGACTGGCCGTGGTTTGGCTCGATTGTCAAACGGTACCGGCCCAGCGAAGTCCTCCCGCCACTGTCCACCGTGTGGATTCCGGACATCATGCGGCTGAATGAAAGCGTCACGCCCGCCGGGCAGACGGCCGGCTTCATGGGGGCCGAGTTCAATCCCGACCGCTTCGTGGGCGATCCTTCCGCGGCGGGGTATAAGGTCAGCGGGTTTGACACGCAGGGCGTCTCGCCGCGGGAACTGCTCCGCCGGCAGGCCCTGCTGGCCGGTGTGGAACAGAGCTTTGCCTCACGCGGGCGGGGCAGTGATGTGCAGCTGTACGACAGATATCAGCAGCAGGCGTTCGAACTGCTGACATCCGGCCGGGCACAGCAGGCATTCGCCATCGACCAGGAACCGGCCCCGGTTCGCGAGCGCTACGGGCAGAACCGCTGGGGGCAATGCGTGCTGCTGGCCCGCCGGCTGGTGGAAGCCGGTGTGAGGCTGGTGCATGTGCAGTGGCCCCGCGAACCGGGCGATAACGCAGTGGATAATCCCCTGTGGGACACACACGCCCAGAATGCCGACCGTGTGGAGGACGTGCTGTGCCCGATGTTCGATGTCGGGTATTCCGCCCTGCTGGAGGATCTGGACGAACGGGGCCTGCTCGACGAAACGCTGGTGGTGGCTGTGGGCGAATTCGGCCGCACTCCCCGCATCAACGGGAACGGCGGACGCGACCACTGGGGGCCGGTCTTCAGCTGTGCGCTCGCCGGGGCTGGCATCAGCGGCGGCCAGGTCTATGGTTCCAGCGATCGGAATGGGGCTTACCCGGCCAGTAACCGCTGTCAGCCCAACGCCCTCACCGCGACGATCTTCCACCTGCTGGGCCTCAGCCACCTCTCCACATTCACCGACCTTGAAGGCCGCGAACACAAGCTGACGGAAGGTGAGCCGCTGTTCGACCTGCTGGGCGAACAGCCCGCCACGAACAGCCGCACCACGCCCACGGGCGACATTGCCCGCGTTCCGCCGTACGATCCTTCCATCACCCTGGTCGAGCCCGGCTTCTCTGCCGAGGCACCGCTCAAGCCGTTTACATCGCCTTCCCGTCCGAAAGGCTGGCGGGCCGATCCGATTCTGTCCGCCGACGGGCCGGCTGCATTCGGCGTCTGGCACAGTCAGCAGGAAGTCCTGCTGGGCCTGCCGGGTGGTGCGGGAAAAGTCAGCAAAGGAGCGATGGCGGTAGTGGCGCAGGAAGTCCGCAGCCCGTTTGCCGGCACCTACACCCTGCGAGTCAGCCTGAAAGGCACGGGAAGCGACAACCCGGCAGCCCTGGAACGATTCGCCCGCCCCTTCCGCTGCCGGCTGGAATTCTTCCAGTTCACGCATCCCGAGAAAAGCCCGTCCCACCGCAAGGTGCTGGCCAGCACGGAAATTCAGCCGGATTTCGCCCCGGCGCCCGATGCTCCCGCGCAGGAATTCGAACTGACGAAGGAATTCCTCAATCCCAATCCTGGTGGCAACTTCTCATTCGGTCTGGGTCTGGGCATCGCCCTTGTGGTCGAACAGACCACTGCGGAGACACTGGAGCTGCCACCGGAATCCCCGGAAATCGCCCTCCGGCTGGTCAATGTCAGCCTGACGTTCACGGGAAAATCGCGGAACGACAAAGTCAAAGTGTAATACCGCGACCGGCGAAGCAGGAACGACCTATGAATCTCACCCGACTGGCTGCCTTCGCTCTGTCTGCCGTGCTGACCGGGCTGGCCTGTTCCAACTGCCTGCGGGCGGATGAACCGTCCGTTTCCTTTCGGTATGAGGTGCTGCCGGCCCTGTCGAAGCAGGGCTGCAGTTCCGGTGCGTGCCACGGTTCGCCTTCCGGCAAAGGCGGCTTTCGCCTGTCGCTCCGCGGGTTCGATCCCCAGTTCGACCGGCTTACCCTGCTGCGGGGAGACCGGGGCCGCCGCACGAATCGCCTCGTGCCACGGGAAAGCCTGCTGCTGCAGAAACCCACG
>JAGQPV010000601.1 GCA_020426545.1 Planctomycetaceae bacterium | reverse complement strand
GACAGGTGCTGATATCTACCCAGGTTGAGATGGCTCGGTAGGCAGGATGCCTGAGCGATGGTGATCCAGAACAGCGGTCCGCGTCTGGAGATCCTGTCTCCCGCCAAACTGAACCTGTTCCTTGAAATTACAGGCAGACGTTCCGACGGTTACCATGAGCTGGAAACGCTGATGGTTACTGTCGATCTATTTGACCACCTGTTATTCACGGAGGACGCTTCCGGACAGATCCGGCTGCAGATAAACGATGCACGCCAGCCGGCAACCGGAACACGAAAATCCGAACCGACAGGCAGCGCCGAGGCGTTGCCCGTCGATGAGAGTAATCTGATCATTCGAGCGGCACGGCTGCTGCAGCAGCGAGCTGGTCTCACTTCCGGTGCCGACATCCGGCTGACTAAGCGGATTCCCGTAGCTGCCGGGCTTGCCGGCGGCTCCGGTAATGCAGCGGCAACGCTGATCTCGCTGAACAGGCTGTGGAATGCGGGGCTGTCCGCCGACGAGTTGGGCGCACTCGCGGCAGAGCTGGGCAGCGATATCGGGTTTTTCATCACCGGTGGCGGAGCGGCAGTCTGCAGTGGACGGGGCGAACTGGTTCAGCCGGTTCCGTTGCCTTCCGGTCTGCATCTGGTGCTGGTCCGGCCACCTGCCGGGTTATCGACGGCGCTGGTTTACCGGCATTGCCGGCCTTCACCAGCTCCACGGACATCAGGACGGCTGGTTCAGTCGCTGTTACAGGGCAGGCTTCGCGAAGCGGGCGGGCTGCTGCACAATGCACTGCAGCGTCCGGCGGAAGCTCTCTGCCCGGAAGTGGCACAACTCAATCAGCGGCTGGCCCGGTTGCCGGTGGCAGGACATATGATGAGCGGCAGTGGATCCACCTGTTTTGCACTGTGCCGGAACCGGCGTTCGGCCAGGCAGGTGGCGGGAATACTGAGAAGCGAACAGGCGGGAATGGTACAGGTGGTCCGCACCTGCTCCTGGCCGGTCGGAGTTTCCGGTCAGCCGGCGGGTTCCTGCCGGTAAGACGGCAGCACCCCGGCCGGTGTCATTCCATCCCGCTCGATCAACATCCCGTTCGTTCACAGAGGACAGGTCGGTTCAGGGCAGAGGCAGGCTGGCGGGAGGGAAACAGCAGCGGGAATTCCTGCTGCCTTTCCAGCCGGGTTCTGCAGCCCGCGGAAGTCGCTCAGGAGTCAATTCGTCATTCGCCAGACTGAAAGTATCGGGACGGAGCCTGATTCCCCGTAATGCGGTTTCAGGCCAGCGACGGCAGAGACACGCTCATTCTGTTCCGGCCGGGCGGGGAGACGCCAGCCGGAGTGCTGCACATCTGGAGAACACAACTACGTACGCAGACAGCACGAAGGAGTATGGCTGTGGAAATTACCGAAGTGCGCATCAAACTCATGGACGATCCGCATGACCGGCTGCAGGCGTTCTGTTCAATCACCTTTGACAACTGCTTTGTGATTCGCGATCTGAAAATCATTCAGGGAACGCGGGGCTCCTTCGTGGCCATGCCCAGCCGTAAACTGACAGATCGCTGCCCCTGCTGCCACACGAAAAACCATCTGCGGGCCGATTACTGCAACCAGTGCGGTGTGCAGCTGGATTCCGAACGGGCCGCCCGCGACGACGAAGGCCGGGCCCGCCTGTACGCCGATATCGCCCACCCGATCAACTCCGGCTGCCGCGAGTCGATTCAGGAGTGCGTCCTGCAGAACTTCGAAGAAGAACTGATCCGCGCCAAAGAACCGGGTTACATCTGCCGGTACGATGATTTCGGCGAAGAGAATTACGCCACCATCAGCGGAGAGGATCGTCAGGAGGAACGCACCGACTCCAGCCGGTCTCCAGCGGCAGGAGCCCCGGCCACCCGCACGCCAGCAGCCGGTATTTCAGCGGACGAGCCCGCACCGGTGGAACCGACTCAGGAGGAACCCTCCGAGGCCGGCGCTTCCCGGGCGGATTCCCCATCCCGGGAAGCGTTCACCGAAGAGTTCGTCAACGGCGCAGTCGCCAGTCAGAAGCACCACCAGGACCAGCCGCAGCCGCCAGAGCAGCCGGTCGAAGAGGAAACCGGGGAATCCCCCGCTTCCATTCCGTTCCGCCTCGGCGCGAAACAGCACCGGATCGATTCGGCCGCGGCTTCAGCGGTTCCACCGAGCCAGAGTTCCCGGTCGTCCCGCGGCGAACGTCTCCGCATGGCGGCCGAGCAGGAAGTCCACGGTTCGACCGAAGACGAAGACGACGAAGACGAGTTCGGGGCCGGTCTGCTGTAATTCAGCAGCGGGAACTCAACTCAGCCGAAATACTCCACCGCGTTGCGGAACAGCTGCATGCCGGCCCCTTCCCCGCTGAGACGTCGCCGCGTCCACTCGGGGTGCTGCGTGGCGAACAGGAATCGTTCGGGGTGCGGCATCAGCCCCAGCACCCGTCCGGTGGGGTCGCTCAACCCGGCGATATCTTCCAGAGATCCGTTCGGGTTGGCTGTCGGATGCAGGATTTCCTGCCCGGCCCCCTGCTGCTGCCAGGGAATGTAACGGCAGGCCAGCTGCCCGGCCTCTTTCCACCGGGCGACAGCCTGTGGATCGTTCGAGACAAACCGTCCTTCGGCATGGGCGATGGGCAGTTCGATTTCGTCGATCCCGCGGAGGAACACCGAGTTGCTTCCCGCAGTCGTCAGCCGCACCCACGATGCCGTGTACCGCCCGTTCTCATTCCACGTGAGGGTAGCCTGCCGGGAACTTCCCCCGCTGGCGGGTTCAGTCGAACCCTCCGCAGCGGCTTCGGTGCCGGCCATCACGCTGGCCGGAACCTGGCTGCCGGCCTCCTGCAGCACGCCGGCATCGGGCAGAACCCCCGCCTTCAGCAGCACCTGGAACCCGTTGCAGATACCCAGGGCCAGCCGGTCGCCGGTGAGAAATTCGCCGATGGTCTCCCGCAGCTGTCCCCGCAGCTGGCGGGAGAAGATCACCCCCGCACCGATATCGTCTCCATAACTGAAGCCGCCCGGGACGCAGAGAATCTGATAATCCCGCAGCAGTTCGGGGGATTCCAGCAGCCGGAACAGGTGAACCCGTTCGGCAGAGGCACCGGCGGCTTCAAATGCGTACGCCGTCTCGACGTCGCAGTTCGTTCCGGGGGCTCGCAGCACGCACGCGCGAATCACGATGTTCAGTTCCGGTCTGGCACAGAAGAGGATAACAGAATTCGCCGCCCGCCGCAGCTGGCGGGGCGTTGCCGAATCTTAGTCCTCTGCCACCGTGCATTCCAGTCCGGCCACCGCCCGGCTCATGTTGGGCCGGTTGCGCTGTCCGCCCTGCCCTGCGGTTCTGTTCCGTCGCCGCTGATCAGGAAGCGGCCCGCAGCTGACCGGTGGCCGCTTCCAGCAGCAGCATATCGTCGACCGTGGCACCCCGCGGCAGCGCTTTGATGGCCTCCAGCACGGCAGCCACCTGAGCCTCGCCGCCCTCCAGGCCGATTTCCTTCAGCCGGTGCTCCACGGCTTTCCTCCCGCTGTGCCGTCCCAGCACCAGCCGGATTCCAGCTGCGCCGACTTTCTCCGGCCGGAACGGCAGATATGTATCGGGATGTTTGAGCAGACCGTCCTGGTGAATACCGGCTTCCGTGGCGAATACGTTATCGCCCGCCACCGGCTTGTGCGGCGACATCGCAATACCCGTCAGATCAGCCACCAGCCGACAGATTTCCGTCAGCCGTGTCGTGTCGATGGCCGCCTTCCGCCCGTATTCATCGAAGTGCATGTCGAGCGCCATGGCGACTTCTTCCAGAGCGGCATTCCCCGCCCGTTCGCCAATTCCGCCGACCGTACACTGCACCACGTTGGCCCCTTCCTCAATCGCGGCCAG
>JAGQPV010000600.1 GCA_020426545.1 Planctomycetaceae bacterium | reverse complement strand
CCGGTTTCGCTGCCGGTGGCGTACTGCCCGCGGCGGGTGGTGTGGGCGGTGTGCCCGCTGCCGGAGGAGTCACGGCATCAGCCGCCTTCGATGCCGGAGCAGCCACCGCACTCTGCACCGCTTCGGTCACGGGAGCGGCCCCGGTTTCGCCAGCGGGCGCAGCTGCCCCGCCCACGGCACCACTGATGCTCTCCACCACGGAGCGAACCACATTGGTGCCGGCCGCCGTGTTGACCACAGCTTTCGGTGCCCGGCGAACAATCACCTGGTTGTCGGTTATCTCCAGCTGCAGGTGCGAGAACTGCCGGTCGAGATCACGGTGAATTCCGGGATACTGCTCGGCCAGTTCCGGGTTGATGTGGAACTGAATCCACATCTGGAAAGCGTGCGGATTCACGAAGCCTGGGCCACAGAAACCGTTGAAACAGTCACCAGCCGAGGCTGTTCCCACCAGAGCTGCCCCGGCCAGGACCGCCAGAGCGGTCCCTCGCAGGCAGGTGGAGATCATCCAGCGAACCATCGGTCGTCCTCCATTGGTCTTGTCGGGGATATTTCCGGCTCTGGCGGGTGGCTTCTGCGACCCGGCCAGCTGCCGTGCTGATTCCTGACGCCCGTCTGTCACCGGCTTGTGTGGTGTTTCAGGCGGTCATCAGTTGCGTACACCTGAAGAACGCAGGACCAGCGGAATGTTTCCCCGGCAACCGGAAACTTTTTCCCGGTGAAGAAACAGCAGAGCCCGCGCTGGCCGGAGAGCGGAGGAATGGCACAGCGCAAAAGAAACCCCTCAACCAGCTCTGCAGGAGAGCCGGGAGGGGCTTGAAGTGGCAACCGGTGCGGGCGACCGACGTTGTGGAGTGGAGCGTCAGCCTCCAGCCTTACTTGGCGTACTCCACGATGCGGGTTTCCCGCAGAACGGTGACCTTGATCTCGCCGGGATACGTCAGGGCCTGCTCAATCGCCTGGGCGATCTCGCGGCTCATGCGGGCCGCTTCGCGGTCGTTGACCTGGCGGGAATTCACAATCACGCGAATTTCACGGCCTGCCTGCACCGCGTAGGACTGCTCGACTCCGGGGAAACCGCAGGCCAGGGCTTCCAGCTCTTCCAGCCGGCGAACGTATTTCTCCAGCGTCTCCCGCCGGGCACCCGGCCGGGCAGCGGAAATCGCATCGGCCGCAGCCACCAGCACCGTATACAGGTACTCGGGCCGAATGTCATCGTGGTGGCCGGCCGCCGCATGCACGACTTCAGGGCCCTCGCCGTAACGTTTCAGCAGTTCGGCACCCACCGCCGGGTGGCCACCCTCCATCTCGTGGTCGGCGGCCTTGCCGATGTCGTGCAGGAAGCCGCAGCGGCGGGCCAGCTGGGCATCCAGCCCCAGCTGTTCGGCCAGCAGCCCGGTGAGGAAGGAAACTTCGATCGAGTGCCGCCGCACGTTCTGCGAGTAGCTGACCCGGAAGTGCAGCCGCCCCATCAGATCAACCAGCTTGTCGTGCAGGTTGTGAACCCCCGCCTCCTGGCAGGCTTCGTTCCCCAGCTGGCGAATGTGGGAATCCATCTCCTTCTGCGTTTCGGCGACGATCTCTTCGATCCGGCTGGGGTGGATGCGACCGTCCTGAATCAGCTTCTGCAGAGACAGTCGGGCAATCTCCCGCCGCACGGAATCGAAGGCGGAGACAATCACCACACCGGGGGTGTCATCCACAATGACATCCACACCGGTCTCTTTTTCAAACGCGCGGATGTTCCGGCCTTCGCGGCCGATGATGCGGCCCTTCATTTCGTCGCTGGGAATGTCGACCGTCGAGACGGACGATTCCGACGTGTGGGCCGAAGCGTACCGCTGCACCGCCATGCCGATGACTTCGCGGGCTTCGCGGTCGCATTCGTCCTTCAGTTTGGACTTCTGCTTGAGAATCAGCGCGCCGATCTCGTTGTTCAGCTCGCGGTCGATCCGTGTCAGCAGCATTTCGGAAGCCTGCTCGTGCGTCAGACCACTGATGCGATACAGCTCTTCCTGCTCCTGCTTGATGAGTTTCTCCAGCTCGGCTTCGCGGACCTCGCTGTGGCGGGTTCGCTCCGCCAGCTTGTTCTGCGTGGTCTCCAGCATCCGCTCTTTTTTGAGGTAGTCCTCATGCCGCTCGTCGAGCTGGACTTCGCGGCGATCGAGATGCCGCTCCTGTTCGCGCAGCTGGTCCCGCGTGGAATTCAGCTGCTGTTCCAGTTCCTCCCGGCGGCGAATCAGATCTTCCCGCGCGGCCAGTTCCTGGTCGCGGCGGAGGTTATCGACCTCGCGTTCGGCCTGTTCCAGAACTTCTTTGCGGCGCTGTTCAACAGTGCCGTATCGCAGATGGTTCACGAGCAGTCCGCCGACTGCTCCAATGACCACGCCGATCAGCCCCCATATTGCTTCGGGCATCCCGCCTGATCCTCATGGCCCGCTGACAGGGACGCTTCCTGACGTGACTCCGCGCGTGCATACGGAGTCTCGAGGGTCCGCCAGGGTGCCCGAAGCTCCGTTTTCAGGAGGCATGACAGAGCACCAGACCGGCGGCCGGGCATGAGAATCGCAGGAGGTGGCTGAAGCCGGCAGCCAGCCCCGCACCGGACGGGCCGGTTCTGCGGCAGCAGAGGAACTCTTGCATGCAGTGGATCAGCAGAAACCAGTATCGCACCACAGAACCCGCTGATGGACGGAGTCTGTTTCGGCGAGCAGCAACCAGCTGGAACAGTGGCCCGCCACAGCAGCGAAGCGGGGAAGGCCGCGAGTGCGGTTCCTTCCGGTTCGACTGATGCAGCGTGCAGCGGGTTCCACCACTGCAGATGCCAGACGTCTCCAGCCATTCATGCCATGTGCGGGCGCAGCATCTTCAGGCTGCTCCGGCCGGGCCGGAAAACAGCTCTCCCGCAATGCTCGACTGCTCCTGCCAGAAAGGAACAGAGCGAGCCACAGCATTGTTACAATCGCCGTGTCCATACCGGCGGATACCCTGTTTGTTACCAGCTGCTGACACGCAGCAATATCCCGAAGGATGCAACTGCACCCACCCGGACTGTTCCCCCGGATCTCATGACCAGAGGTCCCGAAAACCTGCAGAAAATAACAGAAAAGACAGCAAGAGGCGTTCCTGGGGAACATCCCTGGTGCCGCCTTTCGCAAGTGCATACTATCAAAGAGAAATCGGCGGTCAACCATACCGGGGTGATCCTGTGCACCTGGGGCGTGCCGGGACGGCACACAGAAACCGGAATGCGGACCGTGGCTCCCGGCAAGGAAACGATCCGTGGCGACACAGTATTACACGGCCTCGAGTCTGGATGGTTTTATCGCGACGGAGGACCACTCGCTCGAATGGCTGCTCCAGCTGGGTGACATCGAGGAAACCGGCTACGCCGACTTTATTCGGCAGGTCGGGGCCATTGCGATGGGTTCGTCCACTTATGAATGGCTGCTGCGGCATGCGGTCAAACCCGGAACCGACGAAGAAGGGGAATGGCCGTACACTCAGCCCGCCTGGGTCTTCTCCTCGCGGAAACTTCCCCGGGTGCCTGGTGCCGACATCCGCTTCGTGAGTGGAGATGTCCGGCCGGTTCATGCAGAGATGGAAGCGCAGAAAATCGCAGAGAACATCTGGCTGATGGGCGGGGGTGACCTGGTCGGTCAGTTCTACGATGCCGGGCTGCTGGATGAACTGATCATCACTATTGGCTCGGTCACCCTGGGTGCCGGCAAGCCACTGCTTCCGCGGGAGATCGCCTTCCCACCGCTGCAGCTGACAGCGGTGAAGCAGATCGGGGCGGGCTTTGCCGAACTCCGCTACGACGTCCCCCGGTGAATCAGAATCCCGCCCCGAGGCCATTCCCGCTCCCGTCATCCATCCGCGGCCGTCGGCTTGCGGC
>JAGQPV010000599.1 GCA_020426545.1 Planctomycetaceae bacterium | reverse complement strand
GACTACTGCCACAAATTTGCCTGCCGTCATCTGTCTCAGCAGCCATTTCCCGGCAGTCAATCGTTTCACGCGGCCGTCTCGCGTGCCGCGGTGTTTCCCGCGACTGCCGCCCCGGGCCAGCCGGGCACAGCTTAACCTGTCTATCACATCAGGGCACCGGCATGGCAGCGGGATCAGCCAGAGCCGGGTCACCCGGCATGCCGGGAGCCATGGCCGGTCCACCCGGTGCAGGCGTCGCCGATTGCCCCGGACCCGCTCCGGGACCTGCAGCAGCGGCTGCTCCGGCCTCCGGTTTCGGCCTGGCATCGGTTCGCTCGTCCGGGGGAATGGGCTGCCAGGCGAACTGCACGGTAAACCGCGTTTCGGGAATCATCTGTACCGGCTTACGGGCTGCATCATCGGGGCCGCCGGGCACTCCGCCGGGAACAGGCCCCGCCGCCAGACCGGGAATCGCATCGGGGCCGGCACCAGGGCCAAATCCACGGCGACGCGGACGGCCGAACACATTTCCGCCCCCGTCATCCCGGCCCTTCTCCCGCGCCCGATGTGCTTCCGGATCGAAGGGAATCCATTTCGCCGGTGCAGCCGAAGTAATCGCCGCATGGGAAATCCCGATCTTCCCCACCGGAACCGGGGCGGTGGAAGTCGGCTGCTGCACCTGCCAGTCGTTCAGGTTGTCCAGCAGAGTCTTGTTGACATACAGCACGTCCCGCATGGTGGGATCGTTCTTGTCGTTGTGGTAATGCACCCCCTCCAGGGTGAAGACATACCCGGGCCCCGAAGGCGGATTCGCCTGGTCATCCGGCCGCATCGAGCTTTCCTTGATATTCGGATCCAGCTGGTCAAACCAGGTTTTCAGGTCCGATTTCCGCTCGGCGGTAATGCTCCACAGGCGAATGCGGTTCTTGCGGGTAATCTCCATTTCGTCGAGGGCATCACCCGTATCCCGCGGCAGGCACTCGTTGATCGCCCGGTACACTTCCAGCCAGTACAGCCGGGTATCGGCATTGTTGACCAGCTGATCGCCCTTCGCGATCGTCTCCTCGTAGGTGCTGCCCTGCGCCTGATACTGCGAGTTGAACCCGGAAACCGTCGACTTCAGCGAGCTGACCTGCGCTTCGGCTTCTTTCCAGCGGTCGGGACTGACGGAACTCCACACGGTCGAGTAACCCACCGCCGAGATCGACAGGAAGGCCAGCAGGGCGGAAGCTGTCAGCACGGCCCACGGCTTCTTGCGGCGAATCATCCGCGCCGTGCGGATTTCCGGCGGAAGCAGCGTGGTGTGAATGCTGGTGCGGCCCAGAGTCTGCAGAGCCAGTCCGTAAGGCACCGCAAAGCTCAGAATGTTCTCCTGAAACAGCGGCGCATTCAGCACGTTGTCACCGGCCAGAGCCTGGAAGGTCTCCACCCGTTCCACGTCGTACTGCAGGTTCTGCTGCAGGAATTTCTGCAGACCGGCCAGCTTGAACCCGTTGCCCATGCCCAGCACCTTCGTGATGGTGGCATCACGATTGACACTGGAGAAGTAGCCGATCGACCGCTGAATTTCCGACACGTAATCGTTGAACACCGGCCGCAGTGCCTGGAACACGGCCCGGGGATCGGGAGATTTGGTGGCGTTGCACTTCAGGTGCTCGGCCTTGGCGAAGGTGAGTTTCATTTCCTTCGTCAGAGCGCGGGTGAAGTGGTTGCCGCCGATGGGCACATTGCGAATCCAGATTTTGGCCCCGTTGGAGACCAGCAGCATGGTGTTATCGGCACCCATGTCCAGCACAATGCTGTACTCGCTGGAATCCGCCGGTGCTTCCTGGCCCCGCAGGCCCAGCACGTCGTAAGTCAGAAAGTTGAACAGACCGAGCGGCGCAATCTGCACCAGTTCGACTTCCACTTTCCGCTCGAGGAACGGCCGCAGCTGCTGCTGCACCTGATCCCGCTTCATGGCGAACAGGCCGACTTCGGCCTCCAGCAGGAAGTCTCCCTCCTGCATGCCCCCGCCCAGTGTCTGGTAATCCCAGATCACATCATCCAGATCGAACGGGATCTGCTGCCGGGCCTCGTACTTGACGATTTCCGCCACCTTGTTCGACTGCACCGGCGGCAGCTGAATAAAGCGGGCCAGTGCCGTCTGCCCGGGGACGGAAATCGCAATCTGATCGCCCTGAATATCATTCCGCGACAGAAATGTTTCCAGCGCCTGAGGGATCAGTTCCTCGGCCACGGCATCGGGCTGACTGAGAATCTTCGGATGCGGGACGTAATCGAAGGCGACCGCAATCACCTGATCGGCCGCTTCTGCATACCGCAGACGGATCGCCTTCAGCCCCGCCTGGCCGATGTCGATTCCCCATACACCACGTGCTTCAGCCATGTCTGGCGATCTCCCTGTTGCCTGTACCGCCGCGAAGCGGCTGGCTGCCCTGTGCAGGGCCTGATTTCGAGGCAGCAGCCTGGCCATTCCACACGCAACGTCGCGGGAATGTCTGGCCCGGCGGCCCCCTCAACCCGTATTCCGGACTGCCGCCGCACCCGTCCTGTCGCCGTGACAGCTGCGGCCGCCTGTCTGTCTTCCACCTCGCGAATCAGCGTCGAACCCGCGAACCAGCCTGATCCGTCGTTTCCGGGGGTGCCCGGCCTGACGGTTCAACCCGGCCTCCGTCTCAACCCAGCCTCCGTCCTCATCATCTCTGCCTGATCTGACGGTTCTAACCGATCTGACGGTTGGTCTTCTCCGCCGGCGAAACGCCCTCTGTTATTCTACGTTTCTTTCTGCATCACGTGCTGGCTTCACTTGCCGTCTTCCACCCACCGCAGCAACTACAGCTTCACAGGAGCAGACAGCAGGCCAGGTTCGGCCCCACGAAACGCTCTCCTGATCGAAATTAGCTTTCACGCATCGCATCCGTCCTTCACTGGCCGACTCGCCGGAAAGCCATTTCCCGACACGGCAGACTGAGTGTGATGACGGACTGAAAATGACAGGATGAAACCGAGACGGCAGTTTTCCGGCAGTCTCACCAGCCACAGCAGGTACTAAACCAGTTTGTCGGGCGAATACCGGCTGCTGCGAGAGGCCACCGTGTCTGCTGCTGCTGCCCGGCTGGAATCAGCCTGCAGCTCTGTCCCGGTCGGGCAAGGCACCTTCTGAGAACACTGCTGTACCACCAGTAACCGTCAGGCGGACCGACACTGTTCTCAAACTCAGCCAGCTTCAACCGGGAAACAGCCCCCGGAACGGAATGTTCCAACAGGCCATGATGCGGAAATAGAACTCCGCAGGATGAATTCTTACTTCAGGCTACATCAGCATTTGGGAGCATGTCAACGAAAAACGGCACTTCCGCCTCTTCCCCCTGGGCTGCCCGGCTCATAACCGTCAGCTGTGGAGAACCCTCAGTGCGGAAATCCCCTGCATTCGGAACAACCGTTTCAGATCGGCCGCACGGCTGTCCCCCGCAGACCAGCCGGCCCGCAGCCGGAGCCTTCCGACCGCCAACCAGTGGTCCAGAATCTGAGACGCACGGCCCGCTGCGAGAGTTCCCGGAAAATCTCCACTTCCGAAAATGATGCCAGTCCCCCGGCAGCCTCTTCCCCGCTTTCAGGCCGGAACACTGCCCGGGCCCCCGGGAGCTGGAAGCCAGACCTGAATTCATTCGTACAGGCAGGGTGCCGAGATCGGGCCCGAGTCAGCCGTCAGGTCAGCCCTTCAATCGGCTTCCCGTAGTAGATCCGGTGCGGACGATTCAGATCATCGTGCCACATGGCCGATTCGGGAATTCCCAGAGCACTGTAAATGGTGGCTGCCATGCCTTCGGGCGACTGAGGATCGGATATCGGATAGCCCCCGATGTTGTCGGTCTCGCCCACCACATTTCCACCGCGAACACCGCCACCGGCGAAGAACAGCGTC
>JAGQPV010000005.1 GCA_020426545.1 Planctomycetaceae bacterium | reverse complement strand
AAAGGCGCCGGTGGAAAAGTTGAATTGCTGCGGGCGGCGGCATCCTGGCGGGGCGCATCTGCCGGCGCATAAGAAAACAGGACTCCCGCCCGAAGGAGAGAGTCCTGTTAAATGGCATCTGTCGGTGAACAAACTCAGCCGCACCCGAACTGCAGAAGTCCGGGAGGGGATTCCATTCACGCTGCGTCTGACCGGTGCCTCCGGCGGAAGTCGCCAGAAGGTCACTTTGATCCGGAGTCTGTCGGGCCAGCATGTGGCCGACAGCAGTTACTCCCGCAGAATTACTTCTGGGCGGCCTGACAGTCTCCGCCGGTGTCGGCCAGAGCGTCTTTCTTCTCAGTCAGCACGGGACACTCGGCAGCGAGGTCGGCGTTGAGCTGAGTGTAGCCTTCCCATTCGCCGGGAAGGTTGTCTTCGTGGAAAATCGCCTCGACGGGGCACTCGGGGACGCAGGCTTCACAGTCGATGCATTCATCCGGATGGATGTACAGCATCGACTCGCCTTCGTAGAAGCACTCCACGGGGCAGACGACGACGCAATCGGTGTACTTACAATTGAAGCAAGGCTCTGCGACGACGTGAGTCATTCTCGTCCCTTTCCTGCGTACCGTAAACTTCCCGGCGTGTTTTCAACCGCCTGCCGCAGCCTGGGGCTACCTGCAGAAAAACTGAAGAACCGTATAGGGAAGCAGGCACTGTTACCAGCCGAGCTGCACATCAGCCGACCCGCAAACCTGTCAGCATGCCAGCCGGGCATGCGTCTGTCTGATGCTTCTGAAGCACAACCAGCGAACTGACAGGGGGTTGCATGCTTCAGAACAGGCCGGAAGTTTAGTGTTCACTCTACTGAGTGTCAAGTGGTCGCGGCGGTTTGACGTCGTCAGAATCCGCCCCGGTTCAGGTGGCTCAACTGAAGCACCCGGATGGCACCCGGTGTGCCGTAAATGTTTTCCACGAAACGATCATCGACAGTCGGGCGCCGGCTCTGCATCAGCCGCCTCCGCAGCCGTATAAATTCTCTCAAACCCGCATCCTGCCAGGCGGGTGAGAGTCACTTCGCGCAGGCGAGCGGGTCTTCGGGTGCCTGTTTCATCGCAGTTTCACTGAAGATTCCGGCTGATGCATTCTGACCTCAGCAGAGCCATTCGGCAGGCCGATGCAGGACAAAGGCTCATCAGGAACGGCACTGGCAATATGCACGAAGTCTGATATGATGCGGCTTCTGTACAGCAGCTTAACCAGCAGACTTCCATACCTGTTGCGGGATGATCGCACATGCTGACATTGACCGGACGCGAAGAGGCCAGCCCTTCCTTCTGTGATGGGGTATCCCGCCGGGACTTTCTGCGGGTGGGAACTCTGGGACTGGCAGGTCTCAGTCTGCCGCAGCTGCTGCGAGCGGAAGCAGCGGCCGGCAGCAGCGGGCGTCCGAAGTCGGTCATCATGATCTATCTCGTCGGCGGCCCGCCGCATCAGGACATGTTCGACCTGAAGCCCGAAGCCCCGAAGGAAATCGCCGGCCCCTGGCGACCGATCGCCACGAATGTGCCGGGCATGGAAATCTGCGAAGCCTTCCCCGAACTGGCCCGGCGGATGGACCGCATGGCGATCATTCGCTCGCTGGTGGGCAACCAGAGCGGGCACGATGCCGTGCAGGTTTTCAATGGTCATAACCCCCGCCGGCCTGCCCCTTCAGGTGGCTGGCCTCAGTTCGGGTCGGTCGTTTCCAAAGTGCTGGGGCCGGCGGATGTGACTGCTCCGCCCTTTGTCAGCCTGTGTTACCCCTGCACCCACGGTCCCTACAACGAACCGGGCCCCGGCTTTCTCGGCCCGGCTCAGTCACCGTTCCGCCCAATGGGCCCCACCCGGGAAGACCTGGTGCTGAACGGCATCACGCTGGACCGGCTGGCCGAACGCCGCGCCCTGTTGAAGAGTGTGGACCGTTTCCGTCGGCAGGCCGATGCCAGCGGCATGATGGAGGGCATGGACAGCTTCACCGAACAGGCGATGGGCCTGCTGACGTCCTCGAAGCTGGCCGATGCGCTCGACATCACGCAGGAAGATCAGGCGACGATCGATCGCTATGGCACGGGCGATCCCACGAAGTTCATCGATGGAAACGGAGCCCCCCGTGTTCCGCAGAGTCTGCTGCTGGCCCGCCGTCTGATCGAGGCGGGAGCCCGCATCGTGACGTTGAACTACAGCAAATGGGACTGGCACGGCGGGAAGAATAACTCGGTCTTCAAACGGGAAGCAGAAGACTTCCCGATCTTCGACAAATGTGTCAGCGCTCTGATCGACGATCTGCACGACCGTGGTCTCGACCAGGACTGCAGTGTGGTCATCTGGGGAGAATTCGGGCGGACACCGAAAATCAGCGCACAGGTCGGTCGGGATCACTGGCCACGGGTGAATACGGCGCTGCTGGCCGGCGGCGGAATGCCGATGGGCCAGGTGATCGGTGCCACCGACCGGATCGCCGGCGAAGCCATCGCCCGCCCGGTCACCTTCCCGGAAGTGTATGCCACGCTGTATCGGAACCTCGGCATCGATACCAGTTCCACCACGGTGACGGACCTCAATGGCCGGCCGCAGTACCTGCTGGAAGACGATGCCAGCCCGGTGCCTGAGCTGCTCTGACAGGGCAGCCGGTTGCTCTGCTTCAGGGCAGGCAGCGGTTCCCGCAAGCGGACTGTCAGGCTGTGCTATCAGTCTGAATACCGGCTGACGTTCACGGGCAGAACGGCGGAGAACAGCAGAAGCAGAAGGGGTGAAGCCGCAGCGAATCAGTTCGCGGCCTCACCCCTTATTCTGTTCTGTCCCCGGTCCGAAGATGCCGGCCCCCGTCTGAAAACGCCGGAGCGGCTTCCTGCTGAGGGACGGTCGGATTCCGTTCAACCGTCTTCAGCTGACCGTGGCACCCTTGAGACCCATGGCGGCGTGCTGCCGGGCCATGTTGTCGAGATAGTTCCGCCACGCCTCGGGATCCCGCTGGGCTGATTCGCCCTGAAACACCATGGCGAACGAACGGCGGGGCCGGTCCGTAGTCCGGTTGGGGTCGGCCCGGTGAATCGTTTCTCCATGATGCACGACCAGGTCGCCCGCTTCGAGAATCATGGCGACTTCCTTCTCCGTGTCTTCCGGGCCGTAGTCGGTAATGCCCTGCGAGAAGCCCAGTACCTCGGTCGCACCGTGAGACCGCAGGCCGGCTTTGTGTGAACCGGACACGTACCGCAGGCAGCCGTTCTGCTCGTCGACAGGATCGAGGGCCAGCCACATCGTCAGCACCTGCGGTGGCCGCAGGCAGAAGTAATAGTTGTCCTGATGTGGCGGGGTGGGGTGCTCGGTTCCGGCAGGTTTATTAAACCATTCCGGAGACTTGGCCGAAGCTGGTTCCCCCAGCAGGGCCGCGGCGAGTTCCACCCACCGCGGATGCCGGGTGTAGGCTTCAAACCAGGGGTCGGTGCCCATGTGCTGCATCTGCTTCAGGGTTTCCGGACGCTGGCGGTCCTGAAAGAACGCGTGCGTATCGGGCAGGCGGGGCACCACCTCGGCGATGTAGCGGTCGATCTGCTGCCGGAGTTCCTGGAACTCTTCCGCTGGCAGGAACTGTCTCACCACAATATGGCCCACGTCCCGGTACTCATGGGCCAGCTGATTCCAGTTCGCATCACTGCAGGACTCGGAAGCCATCAGTCACTCTTTCGCTGAGGAGGGGGGCAAGCAGGGGGAGCGTGGGCCCCCCGCGATGCTGCAGGAGGACAGACTCAGGTTTCGCCGGCCGACTTTGCAGCCTTCGTCCGGGCTTCCTCCAGTTTATCGGCCGTGGTCTTTTTGTAACCATCGATCTTCGTCAGCTCGAGCGCTTTCTGTAGATGGGGGATGGCGGAGGCGGGATCGCCCGCTTCCAGGAAAGCATCGCCCAGGCCACGTCGCCAGAAGTAGGTCAGCAGTTCGGAGCGTTTCTCTTCGGGACTGCTGGCAGATTTCCTGGCGGCGGCCAGTGCCTTCTTCGGTTCGCCCGCTTTCACCCAGGCAGCGGCCGCTTCCTTCCAGTGCCATGCGGCCAGCTTTTCATCGGCGGCGGCAATCTGCTCGAACAGTTCGGCCCCTTCCGTAAACTTGCCGGCCCGCACCTGCTGCGCCGCCAGCTGCGCCTGCTGCCGGGGATCGGCCTGACGGCCGGACTTCTTCTCGACTTCGGCCAGACGGTCGATCAGTTCGGCACTGCGTTCCGGGTTCCGTTTGAGCCGCACATACAGTTCCGACAGGATATACAGCGACGTCCAGTCTTCGGCGTCCTGTTCCAGCCGTTTCTCGTGGCGTTCCACCAGTGTTTCCACGTGATCGTATTCACGGGCCCAGCCCAGCAGGCTTCGCCGCACGAGGGACTGTTCGGCCGGGCTGCTCGGATGCTCCAGCACAAACTCAGCTGCTGTCATCATCGGTTCGGCTTCTTTCTGCCGGCCATAAGGGGCAAGCAGTCCGCGATAGACGTTCGCCCGGAATTTGTCGTCCAGCTTTTCCTTGTCCGCCAGCCGCAAAGCCGCTTCGAGTGGACCCTGCGCCCGGATGTAGTTTCGCGAACGGTGAAACGCCGCTCCCACGTTAAAGGCTTCCTGAGCGCTGCGGAACTCTTCCTCAGCCGCTGCAGTGCCGCCACCCGCGGCGGACAGAACACACAGAGCGGCGAACAGCGACAGCTGCAGACGTCGAACAGCGCAGTTCGGACGGGCCATGAAATTGCTCCTGGAACCGGGCGCACCAGATCGGCGCGGGACGTGGAAAGACTCCGGCACCGTCAGGCCAGATCGAGGCCCATGACCGGAAAACGGGACGGTGCATCCGGCCGATTATACAGGTGACCACAGCACCGCGCGCTACAGAAAAAACCGGGAATTCCGCATCCCGGTCAACTGGAAAACCTGGCGGCTGCCGTGGTGGCTGCTTTTACTCCGCTGGCCCGGAGGCCGGGGAATCCCGCTGATCCGCTGGCTGAGTCAGACCGGCCTTCTCCGCCCGGGCGAGGCAGTCAATCCACTCTTCACTGAGGCCGGCGGTGCGGCGGGAATCCGCATCGAACTGGTGGCCGCGGGCTTTGTGTGCCTGCAGCGGCCACTGCAGTTTCGCCAGCCAGGCTTCGTGGTCGGGCTGGTCGGCGGGCTTCATGGCCTGCAGCCATTGCACGCCGAATCGCACATGTTCGATCTCATCCCGATGAATGGCCCGCATCACGCCCGCGCTGCGGGAATCGCCGGCCTCCAGGAAGATCTCTTCCAGTTCGAGTGTGTGGTCCAGATTGCAGTTTTCAAACACCAGCGGGAGCGAAACCACATAGTCCAGTGGATCCTGAAACTGACTGGTCCGTGCCCAGATGTAACCATTCACCGGGAGCTCGCCGAACTGCAGACCCAGCCGGCTGGCCTGTTCCATGTGCATTCTGGTGTGGCGGCGTTCGTCCTGCATGATCTGCACCATGCCCGTGCGGAAGGCCGTGGGAGCGGATGGAAAGGCCAGCAGTACGGCAGCCATCACTTCGAGGGCCTGCAGCTCGTGATTGGCCATGATGTGGTGGGCAATGGCCCGCTTTGCCGGTTCGCGGAGTGCGGGCGGTTTCGGCATGGGCGGGGCGGTTCGCGGGGCGGCGAACTGCAGGTGGGATGTGCGGGCGGGCTGCTGCACCCGCAGGGGGTCGCCGGGAGTCTCGTCGGTCGGTGGCATGTCGCACGGGGCCAGCTTCTGCTCCAGCTCCGGGCTCAGCAGCACCCGGCGGGCATAAGCTGAAATCTCCATCAGTGTTCTCCGCTCTTTCTTCTCCACCGGTCACTTCCGGACGGTCGTTTCCAGCCGGAGCGTCTGGTTCGGGGCGATCATCCGCCAGGGGCCGGGTTCTCCAGCAGATTGGGAGAGGCGTCCGGTTGTCGGGACATGGCCGCCTGCTGCTTGATTGTATCGGCCTCGCTGGTCAGGTCTCCCTCGGAATCATGACGAATCTCGTCATCGCGTCCGTCGATGGCGCTGGATTTTTCCTGCGTTGCCTGCTTCTGCAGGGGACGGGCATCGTCCGCATCGGGTGAGACAATCGGCACTCCCCTGGGAAAGACGACTTCCCGCGCTTCATCCGGCATAGAGATGCCGCTCTTCTCGAATGCCCGCTTGACCAGCCTGATTACCGAGGACCGCGCTTTGGGCATGCTGTGCTCATGCCCGTCGATCCAGAAATAGACATGCAGATTGACGGTCGATGCCCCCAGTTCATTGACCAGGACCAGCGGTTCCGGTTCTTCCAGCACCACGGGGTGGTCCCGCAGTGTCTGCAGCGCCACGTCCTGCGCTTCCGTCACCGAGTCGTCGTAGCCGATGCCCACAGTGAAGTGCAGTCGTGTTCTCGGGTTGGCTGTGAAGTTGTGGATGACCGCCTTGTAGATAGTGGCGTTCGGAATCTGCACATGGTTGCCGTCCAGCGTCATCAGCAGTGTCCCCCGGGTGGTGACACTCTGGACGAATCCTTCAAAACCCTCGACTCGAACGAGGTCGCCAATGCTGAAGGGCCGCTGCAGGCTGATCAGGATGCTCGCGAGGAAATTCTCCGCGATATCGCGAAACGCAATCCCGATCACCAGGCCAATCAGCCCCGTTCCTCCCAGCACAGTGGCTGCGATCTGAGTCAGACCGGAGATGCGGAGGATCAGGTAGACTCCCAGCAGGAAGATCGGGATGGCGACCGCGCGGGAGGTCACATCCCGCAGCAGTCGGTTGGAGATGCGTCGTTCCAGCACAATTTCGGCCGCCCACATCGCCGCCCGGGCAATCAGCCACGTGGCCAGCAGCAGGAGCAGGGCCAGCCCGATCAGAGGCAGGGACTGAATGACTTCGCGGGTCATGCGGCGAATTTCGGCCCACGCGGGTGAGAGATCCCAGATAGAACCTTCATCGACCTCGATCCGATTGACGACGGCCACCACGTCCCGGGTGTTGCGGGCCAGGTCGCCCGCCCACTTGCGGTATTCTTCGCGACGCGTGGTGCCGGAGAGGAAGGCGACGCCTTCGTCGACTTCCGCGGAGGGGTTCTGAAATCGCTCGGTCGCCTGCAGGATTCGCGTGAGGCGTTCCGCGATATCGGAGTCCTGCGAGAGAGGATCAACTTCCACCTTCTCGGGAGCCGTGGGAGCCTCGGTGTCTTCCGCTTCCGCAGAGGACGATGGCGGATCCACCTGCAGAGCATACAGCGGCGGTGCGATCCCGAGCACGAGCAGGAAGGGAATGACCCGGCGGAAGCAGAGCAGGGGAATGAATCGGCCGGGAAACGGACAGCGCATGATGCGGGACTTCTGTTGGAAACTCGCCAGGTGCAGCCCGCTCTCCGTTTTCGATTCTTCACCGGCGGGCGAGTACGTGCTGTCAGTTCTGCTGTCGACGCCTGCGATGTGCTTGCCTGCTGTGTTGTGGCTGCCCGGTCGTTCGCTGGCCTGCAGCAGCCGGCTTACCCGCGGCCACCTTCGCAGCAGGTTTCGCAGATCGTGTGGCACTGCCGGCACTGCAGTTTGTGGCGGATCTCCATCAGCGATCCGCCACAGGCCGGGCAGGCCGGAAGCTGGCGGCAGCTGGTCCGGGCGGTGGCCGGAGCACGGAGAAAATCGGGTTCGGCAGGCGAATTGGCTGGCGTGGTCTGTCCCGTCATGCTGTGCTTTCTGCCCTGTGCTACGGCGTGCCTGAGGAGGTTTTCAGTACGGGATCGTCATGTTCCCGCTGCCAGGTTCGCAGGCGGGCCAGCAGTTCCTGCTGTTTCGCCATGTGCTGCGGATCCCGGGACAGGTCGTTCTTCTCCAGCGGGTCGTGCTGCAGATCGAACAGCTGCCGGCGGCCAGCCTGCGGGTAGTCGATCAGTTTCCAGCCCGCGGTGCGAATCATTCGCTGGGAGTTTCGGAACATACCAAACACGGCCTCGTAGATCTCCTCGCGGGAACCATCGAGCACGGGCCGCAGACTGCGGCCTTCCACGGAATCGGGGATTTCCAGCCCGGCCAGGTCGCAGGTGGTGGGAAACAGATCGCGCAGATAACACTGTGCGTCACGATGTTCATTCCGGGGAATTCCCGGACCGGCCAGTATCAGGGGCACACCGATGGTGTGTTCGTACATGCTCTGCTTGCCCCGCAGCCCGTGGCTGCCCACGGCCAGTCCATGGTCGCTGGTGAAGATGACGATGGTGTTGTCCTGCTGGCCGGATTTCTCCAGGGCGGCCAGCACCCGGCCGATCTGCGCATCGAGGTGACTGATGACCGCGTAGTACACGGCCAGTTCGTCCCGCACCATTTTCGGAGTGCGGGGCCACTCGAACAGCCGTTCGTCCCGGCCATCGAAGTTGCCGTGGTCGAAGGGATGCTCGGCGAGGAAGTTCTCCGGCACCGGCATTTCGTCCGGGTTGTACATCGCTTCATAGCCGTAGGGCATCAGCAGCGGGTCGTGCGGAGCGGTGAAATTCACATGCAGGAAGAAAGGCCTGTCTCCTGCTTCCTCGATGACCGCGCTGGCGTCATCGGCAAAGTGCTGGCTGATGCCGGCTGTCAGCCCGGTGCCGTACTTCGGCTGGGGTTTGCCTTCTTCATCGTAGAAGATCCAGCCCCGGTACCCGGTGACGGGCCGTCCGTTCCAGTCGAAGGAAGGCACGGCCCACTTGCCACCACCGCCCCGGTACAGGCCGCGTGTGCGGACATACCCGCGAGTCTGTGGCGTGCCGTCGTTATGCCATTTCCCCACGTAGCAGGTCTCGTACCCCGCCTGCCGGAATGTGTCGGCCCACAACGCCATTTCCGGCCGAATTTTTCCCCCGAAGTACCCCACGCCATTCCGAAAGCCACTGGCGCCGGTCATGATCTCGGCCCGGCTGGGCGTGCAGATCGGGTTGGAGCACGTGGCCCGGGTGAAACGGGTTCCCCGTGCCGCCAACGCATCCAGGTGAGGCGTGCGGATCAGGCTGTTGCCGAACACTCCCAGGGTATCCGGTCGCTGGTCGTCACTCACCAGCACGAGGATATTGGGCGGCTTCGTTTCCGCTGATGGGGCTGCGGCAGCGGCGAAGCAGACGGTGGTCTGCGCTGCCAGCGGCACCAGCGCGAACAACAGGAACATCGACCGGGCTTGGTTCTGCATCACGGCTCCGGGGCATCAGATAAGTGTTGACGACTTGCCAGCCTCTGCAGTGTCGGCAGACGGATGGTGCTGGTCAATGCAGCGGAAGCAAGGTCGGCCGGAGGCCGGGATGACCATTCGGACGGTCATCGACGTGGTGGACGGCTGATCGAATGGCTGCAAGTAGTTCTGGTAGAGTGAGCTGGTGTTTACAGCCTCACCCAGTCCTTCAGATGGGCATGTTCGAAAATCATTTCGTGCTGAATCTTCAGATCCTGCCCCATGCCTGCCTCTTTGGCGCGGTTGTACATGGCGACGGCGATCGCTACATCCACGTAGGCCAGACCAACGGCATTGAAATAGATACGTTCGTCCGGCGACTCCCTTCCAGGTTTATCACCCGCGATGATTTCCACCAGGTTGGCGTAGACACCGTCATCAGTCAGTTCGCCATCCTTGTACATCCGGCTGAGCGTCTGTGCCCGATGCTTCACCGTTTCCCAGTCGTCGCACACAATCTTGTCAGAACTGCCTGCGACGGCATACTCATCCTCCCAGCCTCCGATATGGCTGTAGAACGCACCTGGCCGGACCCACGCGGCCTTCAGCAGCGGAGCCTGAGCACTGGTCGCTGTGACAATCACGTCGGCGTCCTGCACAGCATCCTGCAGATTCGTGCCGCTGCCGCGGATGTCCATCTCGGGCAGAATTGGCGACATTTCGCGAATGAACTGTTCCTCTTCGCTGTGTTCTTTCGCGGCCACGCGGCAGTGTCTAAGTGACGGCAACGCTGTTTTCATGGCGATCAGGTGCATTTTGGCCTGCTCACCCGCACCGATGAAACCGATGGTCTCCGCGTCCTGCCGGGCCAGATGCCGGGCTGCCAGTGCCCCCATTGCTCCCACCCGCATGTTCGAACACAGAGTGCCCTCCATAAACGCGATGGGAAATCCGTGCTCAATTTCCGAAAGGATGATCACTGCGGAGAGGTTCTGGACGCCATAGCGCACCGGGTTGGGGGGAAACACCGATACCCACTTCACGCCACAGATCTTCTCTTTGCGAAATGTCGCCGGCAGGCAGTTAATGCGTTCCTGAGTGTCGTCGTTGAAGATCTGGACTATCTTGTCGGGAAAAATGACGTCGCCGGCCCGATAGGCGAGAATCGCCTTTTCGGCGGCTTCCATAGCCATTCGGACGTCGAGGCAACCGGCTCCCAGAAGGTCCTCCTGCGCGAAGTACTGGCAGTGGATTTCATGATTCGGCATGGTTGGTTTTCCGCGGTCCTGTCGTGTCGCCGGAAACATCTGCCGGCATGCCCGATTGATCGGACGGGCATTCCGTGGTTCCGACTCGAAGTTGTGAAGTTTGATTCCAGCCGCTCTCGACCAGCAACAGGCGATTCCCGGCCACTTCCCTGCGGGAGCATCAGGTTCCGCAACCGCCTCCGGCTGTCCGTCAAATTGATGGGGGACGGCAACCAGAAGACTGGCGGTTCCAGCCGGCCATCTCAACCAGCAGCACCGCGAAGAACAGGCACTGGGACTGGGTCGAGGGGGCATCTCGGCTCCAGGTGACTTGACTGTGCAGCAGAGGGGCACATAATGCCTCAACAGAGTCTGGTCACTGTACCCGCTGCGGGATCATCCTGACAGGATATTCTCCGCCTGCTGGCGGCAGGAGACTGCTCGACGACAGCTGTTCGTCTCTTCAGCCGCCCGGCACATGCCCGGAGCACAGAGGCAGAACGCTGCCCCCAATTGCGGTGGGGCCGTGTGAACCAGGTCAGGTCCTAACGGAAGCAGCCTTAAGCATTGGTTCTCAGGTGCATGCGGGGGTAGCGTTCTGCCTCTCTGCCTCCCGTGGCAGAATGGCAGCGTACGCCGCAGATGCCAGCCGCCAGGTGCTTCTCAGCAGAAGGTGGTACTCTCCCGTACTGCCCGCCCGTGGTGCACCAGCCTTCGCCGGCTTCCGACATCAGACAGGGCACGGCTTGCTGACGGACGGTGACGTCAGGCCACCTGTTCGGCAGCTGTCGAGCCGTCGCGAATCACCGCCGGCGTTTTACTGGCGGCCTGCACCGTGGCGGTCCCGCTGCTGTCTCCCGCGGGAGCATCTCCTGCGGCTGCCTGATCGGTGGCGCTGTTCTGTGCCGGGTCGCCGGCCAGATGGGCCTCCGGGAAGAACAGCGACTGGACGGCCAGCATGATGGCACCGGTCACCAGGAAGACATCGGCGAAGTTGAACACCGGCCAGGCAAAATTGCCGAAGGTGAACAGCAGAAAGTCCCGGACGCCATGGATGGGAGTGCTGTCGGCTGCGAGGTAGCCGTGCAGGCCCATGCGATCGTACAGGTTCCCCAGAGTGCCGCTCATGATGAGCGAGAGGGCGACGGTCAGCCACAGACTGCGGGCCGCACCGTAGATGAACAGCCAGAACAGAATGGCTCCGGCTGCCAGCACGCTGAGGGTGGCGAACAGCCACGTCAGCCCCTGTCCCATGCCCCACAGGGCGCCGTGGTTGATGCTGGTGTACAGGCGGAATGTCATCCAGCCCTGCAGCCACGGGTCCGATTCCCCTTCCCGCCATTCCGGGAAATCGAACAGTTCATGACGACCTTCGACCACACTGTGGGCCGCGCCATCCCGCATGTACTGCAGGCCGAGGTCGTTGAACACGACGTCCTTGGAAACCACATCGACCGCAGCACCCGCCGCCGCAATTACACAGAACAGAATTGCACGGCTGAGGGGCGGTCGATTCATAAGGACAGTTCTTCGCGCTTCCGTTCGCATTCGACACAGTTCCGGGCAAACGGTCTTGCCCGCAGACGGGGTTTCGGAATCCGTGACCGGGAAACGGATTTTCCGGTTTCGACGCAGCCTTCACACTGGCCGTAGGTACCCTCGGCAATTCGCGAGAGGGCTGCTTCGATTTCTTCCAGTACTTCCTGGTCACTTTCGACGAAACGCAGGCAGAAATCCTGTTCCCACGCCTGAGACCCCAGTTCGGCCAGGTGTGTCGGGCTGCGGGAGTCGCCACCGCTTTCGCCAGGTTCGAGCGCTTCGTCCGTCAGCTGACGGACATCTCCACGAATACGGGCACGAAGCTGCAGCAGACTCTGCCTGAACTCATCAAAATCGGCAGTCTTACTCATGAGAATTCCGGTTTTCACGGGTGTGAATCAACGGTTAGAAGGCATTCGATTATGGTGACGAATGCACCGCAATTCAAGCAGCCGAAACCGAACTCTCCCGGGCATTCGCCCTGAAATCACAGGTATTGGCACAGATCTCCGTAGAAACTCCGCAAAAACCCATTGCTGAATTCGGGCGGAAATAACAGCAGAAGTCCTGTTCTCACGTACGGTCCGCGAAGATATTCCGGCGGTCCGCCTCTCCGTTCTGCTGCCGGCCAGTTTCCCGTTTTCAGGAACTGTTTCAGGAACCGGCGAGGGAGGCGATGCGCATCAGATAGTTGACAATACACTGCGGGTCAAGGGCATCCACCACGTCGATACCGGTCTGAGCCCGGGCCACGTTCCGCCGGTCGAACACGGTGGCACCACGGGTCAGGTTGCCGCTGGTTTCCACTTCCACTGACATGCCCGTGGTGGTGCTGCCGGCGCATTCGGCGACGAAGGCCAGCGCAGCCAGCTCCGGGATGTGCGCCCCTTCGATTCCCAGCTGCTCGTGAGAGACACGCAGCTGCCAGGAAAGCAGCCGTGGCAGCAGTTCCGCCAGTGGGCCGCCGCGGACGGCTGATGAAATCTGCGAGACCGCTTCGTAGGTCAGTTTCGGTTTCAGGCTGACATCGAGCGGAATCATCGTGCGGGCAGCCGGCACCCGCAGCACGACAGCGGCTGCTTCCGGATCAGCCCAGACATTGAACTCCGCGGCAGCAGTAACATCTCCCCCGACCGCCACCGAACCGCAGCAGCAGACCAGGCCCAGCAGCTGCTCCGCAAAACTGGGCATGCGTTCGCAGGCCAGCTCGACATTCGTCAATGGTCCCAGGGTGAGCAGGGTAATGTCGTTCGGGGATTCACGAACCAGGTCGGTCATCAGCCGGACGGAATCCCGGGGATTGTGGAGATCGGCCACCTGGATCTCCAGATCGCCGAGCCCGGCCGGGCCATTCTTCATGACGGTTCCGGAACTGGAACCTGATTCCGCTGGCGGCAGGGCCACGGCCGGTGCGGTGGATACTCCGACGCGGGGCCAGCGGCGGGGGTCGAGAGTTTCGACGATCGCCTGAATATTACGGGCAGCCATTTCCCCGGAAACAGCGCCGGCCGTGGCGGTGATGCCGACGACCTCCAGCGAAGGGTCGCACAGAGCGACCGCCAGTGCCACTGCATCACCCACACCGGGGTCGCAGTCGATGATCAGCTTCCGTGGCACTTCCAGCCTCCTCCTGCTGCTGCTCTGGGGTCTGGTGACGGCTTCCACTGCCGGCCCGTCCTGCCGGATGGACAGATATTTCTCTTCCGGTATTTTCCGTGCCGCACTCAGCACATGATACCGGGGCCAGCCTGATGTGGCTGCCCGAATTTCCACACCGCCCGGAGACCACGCCGCCCGGAGACCGGACCCCGTAAGAAACTGGCCTGGCCATTGACCGGGCCGGCGAAGACACCGGGAACTGCCGGCTGGGGCGGTGAGCGGGCGCGGGACGTCAGTCGGATTCCTGTTCCCGCTGCACCGGGGAATTGGAGTCGGGATCAGCCGCCGGCTTCCCCGGCAGGAGCCGCAGCCGAATGTTCTTCAGGGCGGCGGTGGACTGCCACGAAGCCAACCCGAGGGGCTGAGAGAGGTCCACTTCCGACCGGGTGGAAATCTTCCGGCCGGCTCGCTCCACATCCACAATCTGTTCGTCGTCCAGCCAGGCGGCAATGCGTTCCGGGGTGATTCTCACCCGGATGTGGTACCATTTCCCGTTCTTGAACTCGCGGTACAGAGTGGTCTCGTTCTCCGAGGCATCCTGATCATCCAGGCTGGATATTCCGACCACGCCACCGCCCCAGCCACCGACAATCAGGCTGCAGTAATCGGGGCCGACGGGGAAGGTCATGCCGCAGAAGAAGTCGGAACCGTTCACCCGCATGGCATCGAGTTCGATTTCATAATTCTCGCGGGGCAGGTCTTTCCTGGTCGATGTCACCCCCGTCAGGTCGATGCCGGTTTCCAGCACCAGCTGGCCATCCCGCGCCACGGTTTCTCCCTCGCCACCGAACTGCGTCTTCTTCCAGCCGGAGAGGGTTTTTCCGTCAAACAGCGAGACCGTTTTTCCCGCCGGCTGGTCACCCGGTTTCGGTCCGGAATCTTCAGTCGTTTCTGCATGTCTGCCGGTTCCGGGAGTCGTTTTGCCGGTGGCTGCTTCAGCTCCGGTCGCTGAGGTGCCTGAGCTGGTGGCCGCCGGCTGTGAAGACAGCTGCTCCCCCGGGTTCCCCCCTGGATTTCCACCGGGAACAGCGCGGGTCCCCAGAGCCACGATCAGCGCGGCTGCTGCCACTACGGTTCCTGCCAGCAGGGTAACCAGCACCGGAGCGGTTGAGCCGGCACGTGGGCCAGCGGCGGATCGGGAGGAAACGGCAGCTGGTCGATCAGCGGGATCCGTCACCGGGTGGAATGACATGCAGGAAACTCCCTCGCGCATTGGAACCGGGACGGGCCCGGAATATTGAACGCTCTGCTGCCAGGCATGTGGCAGATCTATCGGGTATCATGATCCTGCCCGACTCATCTGACAACTGCCTGCGAAGGCGAGGTTCCGGGATTCACAGCAGCCGCCGCCGAAATGCCTGCGGTCTCCCTGGAAATCCGGTTTCTGAAACAGCGGAAAGGACTGGAAGATGTCCTCTATCAATTCCCGGACTGCGAGGCATTCTGCCCTGCGCCCCGAGGCCGGCTTCCTGATTTCGCTGCGGACGGCCGGGCGAATGGCCTCAACCGCGGTGCTGGCGGGGGGGCTGCTGCTGTGCGGATTCGTGCCGGTTTCAGCCGATGCTGCAGAGCGATCTGCAAAACAGCAGCCGACCGGGCGAACTCCTGCTGTGGCAGCCCGACCGGTGACACTGCTGGAACGGGACTGGCAGGGAGTGCAGCAGCTGATCGCCAGTCAGCAGGGAAAAGTGGTGGTGGTCGATATCTGGACGACAACCTGTCCCATCTGCCGGGCCGAATTCCCTGATTTCACGGCGCTGCAGAAGCGGTTCGGCAGTGAGGCGGTCTGCTGTCTCTCGGTGAACTGCGACTACGACGGCGTGCCCGACAAGCCACCCGCATTTTACCAGCCGCAGGTCAGAGAATTTCTGGGAACCCATGCACCGATTGAAACGCACGTCATGCTGACGGAATCGTTCCTCAGCTTTCTGAAGCGGATCGATCTGCGGTCGACTCCGGCTGTGCTGGTATACGATCGGGAGGGGCAGCTGGTCCGGCGGTTTGATAACGACGAATCCCGCTCGGAAGACGACGATTTCACCATGGAGCAGGTTTCCCGGCTGGTGGCGCAGCAGGTCAAGAAGCTGCCCCGACCGTGAAGGCTGGCTGACCGTCACTGGTTGACTGACGCATCGTATCTGGACATAATGCATCAACGAATGGCGTTATGTTCCATCCGATCTGCGGGTTTCCCCCCTGGTGCAGGGGGCTGGCTGGCGGAACCGGCATGGACAGCATCCATCGGAACATGCGATGATTCAACGGGCAGTTGCGTGAACGGTGTATCCCTCACCCGCTGCCATGGGAATTCTGCTCGGGTTAACCGCCGGCGGTGTGTTACGCCTGATGTTATGTGTGAACCAGAACTGTCTGATATCACGGGATTTGCAAACATGAAGCTTCTCTCGCTCGCTGTTGCGTCTGCTCTGCTGCTCTGTGCCTCCGCTGATCCGGCTCAGGCTGGCAGCGTGAATGTGAAGGGTGTGCACCTGTGCTGCGGAGCCTGTGTCCGCGATGCAAATGATGCTCTGGATGGCATCAAGGGTGTGAAGGATGTTGTCGCCAATCGGGATTCGAAAACGGTCACGTTCGCGGCGGAAGATGACGCGGCCGCAAAGGCTGGCGTGAAAGCACTGGCGGAAGCCGGCTTCCACGGCAAGGCCACTCATGGCGACAAGGCCCTGCCACTGCCCGCTGCCGGCAAGTTCAAGAAGGGTGAAAAGAGCCCGAAGATTGTGTTCTCGGGAGTTCACCTGTGCTGCGGCGGCTGCGTGAACGGCGCCCGCGAAGCAGTGGAAAATGTGGAAGGCGTGAAGCAGATTGATATCGACCGCACCGGCAGCAAAGTGACCGTCAGCGGCGACGAAATCGACATCGCCGAAGCCGTCAAAGCGCTGAACGAGGGCGGTTTCCACGGCACAATTGAGTAATCTCTGAGTTGCTCCGCTGGAACGGGCTGCACAGTACGAATGGTTCTGTGACAGTCCATGTTTCCTCTGCGGGAGCTTCCAGCAGGCAATTGAGTCTTCTTCAGCCGGTCGGGGTGCCCAGGTACCCGGCCGGCTGATTTTATGCGCCGCGGTCTGATTCAGGTGCCACGGGCGAGTGCTCTCCCGCGGTGGTACGACCGGGAGGGTGATGCCGCAAGCGGGATCTCTCTCCTGTTGCCGGCAGATTTCCGTTAGCATCCGCTCCCGCCGGGGCGTGGCTGGTGGATCGGGCTGTTGCCCGGTGACCGGCCTGCCGGAATTCCGCCACACCGGTCTCTGGTCAGGGAGGGCCAGCCATCGGCATTTCAGTGAATTTTCAAACGATCCACGTGCTGCCGGCAGGCGTTGGCGACAGAACGGTTTCGTACCGCCAGAGCCCGCAGGTGCTGCTGGCTGCGCTGTTCGGGCTGTGCTGGCTGATCGCCGGCTGTCAGCCGGACTCGCTGCAGGCTGCGGAACCACGGGGCATGCGGAAAGCGAGCAGTGCCAGGCCTTCCGGGTTTGGGTCTGTACTCCGCGCGGCTTTGCCAGTGGAAGACGATGCAGCACTGCACGATATCCAGTTCGTGGGCGACCGCCTGGGCTGGGCGGTGGGTGATCGGGGTGTGATCTGGAAGACAACGGACGGAGGTCGCAGCTGGCAGCTGGTGCCTTCACCCGTGAGCTGTCCCCTGCGGAGCATCTGCTTTCTCACGGACCGCGTCGGCTGGATCGCCGGCGGAGGCACGTTGCCCTATACCCGCGTGGGGTATGGCGTGCTGCTGTTTACACGGGATGGCGGCCAGAGCTGGGATGCACTGGCACCACAGGAACTGCCGCGGCTGTCGCATGTGCAGTTTTTTGGCCTGGAGCAGGGAGTGGCTGTGGGGGATTCCACGCCGGAATTTCCCTCCGGGGTGCTGAGAACCGTCGATGGTGGCCGGAACTGGCAGCCGGTGGAAGGCAGCCTGCAGCCTGGCTGGCGGACAGCCGCATTCCTCAGCCCGCGAACCGGCATTGTCGCGGGGATTCAGGGACGGGTGGGTTTTGCCGGACAGGACCAGCTGATTGCGCCTCAGATTGGCGAGCTGGGGCTTCGCTGCCTGCGGGGTGTGTCGCTGGAATCGGACCGCAGTGGCTGGCTGGTGGGTGATGGCGGGCTGGTTCTCAAAACGATCAGCAACGGAGCCGTGTGGCAGAACCCGCCCACGCTGCTGCCGGAACGTCTGAGCGATGTGACGGATTTTCGCGCGGTGGCCAGCCGCGGAGCAAAGGTCTGGGTGGCCGGCCGACCGGGCAGCCTGATCTGGCATTCGCCTGATGGAGGTCACACCTGGATTCGCCAGCGGACCGGCCAGACGGCACCCATTCACAGGCTGCATTTCCGCAATGAGACACAGGGCTGGGCCTGTGGCGGCATGGGCCTGATTCTGACGACATCGGATGGAGGGCAGTCGTGGCATGCGGTGCGGGGCGGTGGACGTCATGCGGCCCTGTTGAGCATTTCCGCCCGCCCGGCCCGGGTTTCCTTTCCGCTGCTGGCCCGGGAAGGTGGAGAGCAGGGTTACCGGGTGACCGTGCTGGTGCCTGCCCGGCACGACACCGGACCCGACGGATACCGTGCCCTGGAGCACGATCTGCAGCTGTCCGAAGCTGTCGTGGCGGCGGGTGGTGCAGCGGCGGAGATTGGCTGGCAGTTCCCCGTGGGAATTCCCGGCCTGGCCCATAACCGCGAGCGGCTGATTACCGAATGGAACAGTCGCACGGAGGGCCGGCTGCGGGATGTGTTCCTCGGTTCGCTCGTGTCGCATATTCGCAGCTGGCGGCCCGAAGTGGTGGTGCTGCATCAGCCGGCTGCCGATGACGTGCCCGCCCAGGTGATTTACGAAGCCGCACTGCAGGCCGTCAACCTGGCGGGAGATGCCACCGGTTTCATCGAGCAGACGGAACTGGCCGGTCTTGAACCGTGGTCGGTGAAGAAGGTGTATGTGCAGCTGCCAGATGGCAGCACGGGCGATGTTCACATTCCGCCCGACGAGCACCTGCCCCGCTGGAACCGCACGGTTCGTGATGGCGCCGCCGCGGGATTCAGCCGGTTGTTGCCGCGGGAGGAATGGCAGAGCCACGGAACCACCCACGCTGCCTGGCAGCTGCGGACAGATCGACTGGCAGGCCCTGTTTCTCGGGCCGGGCTGGCTGCGCGGGCCGGCCGCGGTGGCGACTTCTTCCGGGGGCTGGCAATCGCACCGGGTTCCGCCTCGCGGCGGGAACTGCTGCCGATCGATGAGGACACACTTGAGCGATCGCTGGCAGTTGCCCGCCAGCAGAGAAATGTGCTGGCCATCGCCGAGCAGTACGGAGAGCAGCCGCGGTATGCGGCGCAGATGGTAGCGCACCTGGAGCAGGTCACCCGTGGTCTGTCGCGGGAGCGGGCGGCGCTGCAGCTGGCCCGGCTGGGCAATGGTTACCGTGAGCGGTCGCAATGGGAACTGGTGGAAGCAACGTTGATGGAACTGGTGGAGAAGTACCCCGAACAGCCCGTGGCGGTGGAGGCCATGCACTGGCTGTTCTGCTTCTGGGCGGGAGCGGAGCCGGCCTACCAGCGAATTCGCCAGCAGACTATCGACCGGAAAACTCTGGAATCCAACAGCCAGCTGGTGACGTCCAGCATTGAACGGGCGATCCGCGAGGCCCGGACAGAGCCCGAACTGCGGAACGGCGAAGCGCCCGATTACGGGCCGGACCCGCTGTCACTGATCGGACAGAACGGGCAGATTCGGATCAGTTCCGAGCAGGACTGGCAAACCGGCACGGTGGGGCACTGGCACGACCAGGCCCTGAAAATGGCAGGGTTGCTCCGCCGCCGTTCTCTGGTGTTCTATCGCACGCCGGAAATGCAGTTTCCGCTGGCCTCGCTGATGCGGACCCGTGGTGTCCACCGGATGGCCGACAGCGTGTTCCGCCGCTATCGGCACAAGGCCAACGGCGCCCTGTGGCAGCAGACCGCAGAGACGGAAGTCTGGCTCTCGCAGCCGGTGAGCGAACCGCCCAGGCCGGTCTATGCCTGCCGGACCACGACCGGCCGACCCGTGCTCGACGGGGTGCTGTCGGATGCCTGCTGGGTGAACGCACAGACGATGCGGCTGTCGCTCGATGGTTCCACCGGAGCCGACCAGGGGAATCAGCCGGGTCCGCCTGGCTCGGATCAACCTGGCAATGCTGCGGGGAACGAGAACTTTGCGCTGGCGATGATGAGCCACGACAGCGAATTTCTGTATCTTGCCCTGAGTATTCCCCGGTCTCCGGCAGTCCGGCCCGATCTGCCCCGGGATGCCGGCCGCACGCATGATGCCGACCTCACCGGTTTCGACCGAGTCCAGCTGACGCTGGATGTCGACCGGGACTACGCCACCTGGTACGAACTCGAAATCGACCAGCGGGGCTTCACGGCTGACCGCTGCTGGGGTGACAGAACCTGGGATCCCCAGTGGTATGTAGCGGCTGCGGGCGATGACCGGTACTGGCGGGTCGAGGTCGCCATTCCCTTCTCGGAACTGATGCCGCAGGCTCCCGCCCGGAAAGACGTGTGGGCGATGAGCCTCGTGCGAACCATCCCCGCGGTGGGTGTGGAAAGCTGGACTCAGCCGGCCTCAGCCCGTCCCCGGCCGGAAACGTTCGGACTGCTGCGGTTCGACTGAATGCCTGCCGGCAGATACGATCTGCGGAAACCCGTGCGCAGAAACGGAAATCCGATATCCCCTGCCCGTGGACCGCATCCCGTGGACCGCATCCCGTGAGCCGTGCCGGACTGATCTGGCGTCGCGGCGGTTTGAGTGAAATCGACGGGATTATGGTTGAGGATTCGGCTTCTCTGGTGGTATTCTGAACAGACCAGTCGGCCGCCGTGGCGGTTTCTGTTCCCGAATCCGGGACGTGCCGATTCTCCGCGAGGGTGCGGCGAAGCCTCGTCTGTCTGCAGTTCCGGGTGTGTTCAGCCCGCCCTGGCTCTCTGTCCCTGAATCTTCCCGACACCTGATCTGTCTGAAAGTCCAGCAGCAGCCATGTCGCAGCCATATTTCCGTTCGCTTCGTGCCCGGATGACCTGTTCTTCCACCCGCCGGACCGTGGCGGCCTGCCTCGTGGCCTGTCTGCTCTTCAGTGCCGCGGATGAAGCGGCGGAGGGGGCCGACCGAAAAACCCGCCGGTCCGGTTCTGTCAAATCCCGCGCCGCCAGTGCAGACGAAGCACAGAGCGGCCCGCAGGATTACAAATCAGCCAACTTTCTGCTCCATACCGATCTGCCGAAGGAAGAAGCCGGCGAACTGCTCGAACGGCTGGAGAAGATGCTGGCGCTGATCTCCCGGTACTGGGGACAGCCGAACCGCCAGGTCATTGAATGCTATGTCGTCCGGGATCTGTCGAAGTGGCCGCCAGGGGTACTCGACCCCAGTGGTGTGGCCAGTATTCGGGCCCGTGCCGGGGTGACGATCACGCAGAAAGTGACTCTCGGTAACCGGTTTCAGGCCAAAGCCGTGGTGTATGCCGTGGCCGATCGCGGCACCCCGCAGCATGAAGCGGTGCACGCCTACTGTGCCCAGACCTTCGGAACGACTGGCCCGGTGTGGTACAGCGAAGGCATGGCCGAGATGGGCCAGTACTGGCGGGATGATGACTTCAGCGTGAACGCTCACGATATCGTGATTCGCTATCTGCGTTCCTCCGAGGAAAAGAAGTCGATGAATGAAATCGTCAATGGAGACGAACAGACCGGAGATTCCTGGGAGAACTATGCCTGGCGGTGGGCTCTATGTCATCTGCTGGCCAGCAATACAAATTATCAGAAGCGGTTTCAGCCGCTGGGAATGGGGCTGCTGCTGGAACGGCCGGAGATCTCGTTCAACAAGGTCTATGGCCCGATGGCCCGCGAAATCAGTTTTGAGTACCTGTTCTTCCTGAATCATGTGGAGCAGGGCTTCCGGGCCGATCTGTGCAGCTGGGACTGGAAAGCAAAGTACCGGGCGCCGCGGGGACGTTCCGGCCTCGTGGCCCGGATTGAAGCCGATCATGGCTGGCAGCCTTCCCGCCTGAAAGCGAAGGCGGGAGAGGAGTATGCCTACAGTGCCAGCGGGACCTGGCGGACCGGGAAGGATGCGGAACCCGTGAATGCGGACGGGGCCGCCGACGGAACCGGCCGGCTGATGGGGGTGATTTTCGACGATGAAAACTACACCCTGGGCGAGCCGTTTGAGCTGGGGAAATATGGCCGTTTCAAGGCGGAAGCCGACGGAAATCTGCTGCTGCGCTGCGGTGACGGCTGGGGTGCTCTGGCCGATAACTCCGGCAGGCTGACCGTGAAGCTGAAGTCGTACGATGAAAAGAACCCGCTGCCCGAGCCTGAAGACGATTAAGTTCTTGTCTGAAAAGCCAGCAGCGCTGCAACCTCCAGGTTGAACGAGGGTTCGGTTGCCGAAACTCCCGGACGAAGGTCACAGGTGGCTGACGGGTCTGGATTTCTTCCGCAGGTCAGGCTGTGCCTGGCGAGTTTAACCCTCGTGTTACCATGCAGTTATGGCATGACTGAAGGCACTGCTGGACCAGCCGGCAGCGGCACACCCTGATGCCAGGCCTGGCTTTATTTTTCTGCCTTCGCTCGCTTTACGACAGAACTTCTCTCCGGACAGGCTCTCAGTTGTCCGGAGGTCGAGCTGGTTCCTGCGCCGGGTGCTGGCCTCCTGCCGTGCCAGCTGCTTCTGCCGCCCGGTGACAGCGCATCGTACTGTCTTTTTGGTACGTGCTCTGGCGTGCATTTCCGGGCGTACTGCGCCAAGCCATTCGGTTTGCGGGATCCGACTCCGGCTACCGGCGATTCTTTACGGAAAATGCCCCGGGAACAGCCTGATCGGGGGGCGTTCCGGGCCCCCTGGCGACGACATGGAACAGGGATCGGTCAGCCGGCCCATGTGAAGATTCTGTGAATATGAAGGCCGTCATTGACCCGTCTTCACATTCTCGGATAGTGGTTTCTTTTCGGCATGAACTCTCCTGACATCGGCCCCGGCAGGGCCTGCTCCGGTCGGGGCGTCGGGAAGCAGCAGAGACCGGAAACGGGACTGATCTGCTCCGCGAACATTTGACGGAGCGGACGGATGTTTCCTGAGGCGGGATTGCAGGCCTGCGGCCGGCATGATTCGCCTGGCAGCTGCAGTTCAGACGACCATCCCGGTACCGGATCGATTTCATGAGCACCACTGTCTCGGGCACTCATTCCTCGGAACAGGGAAGTGTGACCCAATGGGCATCTGTGGCCATTCTGGTGTATTTCCTGATCTGTGCTGTCAGTGTGATTGGCTCCGGTTTCAAGCTGGCCACCGGTGATCATGCCCGGGAGATGTTTGAGTTTGCCACGAACCCGTTCGCCGGTCTGGTGGTTGGCACCGTGGCCACTGCTCTGATTCAGTCCTCCTCCACGGTGACCTCAATCATTGTTGGCCTGGTGGCCGGGGGGCTGCCAGTCTCCGTGGCGGTGCCGATGGTGATGGGCGCCAATATCGGCACGTCGATCACGAATACGATCGTGTCGCTGGGGCATGTCCGGGCAAAGGATGAGTTTTCCCGTGCCTTTTCGGCCGCCACGGTGCACGATTTCTTCAATCTGTTCTGCGTGGTGATTTTTCTCCCGCTGGAAATGGCGTTCGGACTGCTGGAGAAATGCGGCAGCTGGCTGGCCAGCCTGTTTGTGGTGGAGAACGCTTCCCTGAACAGTCTGAATCTCGTCAAAGCGGCCACTGTCCCCGTGGTCCATACGCTGAAGCACAGCGTGGATTCCTTCGGCACGGCTGCCGGCGGGAGCCTGCTGATTCTGGTGGGAATCGTCATGATTTTCCTGTCGATCCATTATGTGGGCCGACTGCTGAAAAAGCTGATGGTTGGTCGCGCCAAAGACATCATGCACGCCGCGATCGGCAAGGGACCGGTTTCGGGGATCTGCTCGGGGACCGTGGTGACGATGCTGGTGCAGTCCTCCTCCACTTCCACATCGCTGATGGTGCCACTGGCCGGTTCCGGGGCGTTCGGGCTGAAGGAGATTTATCCCTTCACTCTGGGAGCCAACATTGGCACCTGCATCACGGCCCTGCTGGCTGCCACGGCGGTGACGGGGAATGTCTCCGCCGCCCTGCAGATTGCCTTTATTCATCTGGTGTATAATGTGCTGGGCGTGCTGGTGATTTTCGGGGTGCCCTTCCTGCGGTACCTGCCCGTGAAATCGGCCCTGTGGCTGGGTGATATGGCATCGGAAAACAAGCTCGTTGCCCTGGGCTATATTCTGGGAGTCTTTTTCGTGGTTCCCGGACTGTGCCTCGGTGTGACGAGCATGTTTTGAGGAACCGGCGATGTCCTCCAACCTGCAGCGACTTCCACTGAATGAAATCCGGCAGCTGATCGCCGATACGGAGCAGGCTCTGGCCGAACTCAAGGCGGAACTTGTCCGGCGCGAGACGGAAGCGCAGGATTACGAGATCGAACATCTCGAAAACCATATGAAGAATGCCGAGATTTCGCTGAATACCATCCGCGAGTTTCTGGCCTTCATCATGGCCGAGCATCGATCGAAGTAGTGCAGCCCCGGTGAGACTTCCAGATGCCTCTCTGATGCCGTCCTGTCAGGCGGACGCCCGGGCAACTCGCAGCAGGCTTTCAGCTGGCGGGTGGCAGCGCTGCGGAGGTTCTGTCCGGCCCGGCCGATTGCTGCCCTGCGGCAGGGATTCCCGACGCCTGCGCCGCGTGGACATTCCGCAGGCACTGCAGCTGCCGACTTCCCAGGCGAACCCCCGGGCGCCGGGAACGAATGAAGCGGAGTGCCTCCTCCGGCGTGGAGGCCTGCCCGCTGGCCAGCAGCATCAATGCGGCAAACAGGCCGGTTCGTCCGTGGCCTTCGGCGCAGTGAATGTACAACGTGCCGGGCAGCTGGCAGGCTTCGTTCACCCAGGCCGGCAGCTGCTCTTCCTCAGGCACAAAACCATCGAGGATCGGGAAGGAGCGATACTCCCGACTGCGGATGCTGGCCGGTTCGGGGAATTCGCAGGTCAGATCGAGCACCACATCCACTTCGTCCGGCAGTTCGCCCGCCAGCAGCCGGCGGCCAATCAGCAGGCGGTCGCTCAACTGGTTGAAGGCCGGTTCCCGTTTGACCAGCCTGAGAGCGTGCCAGATGGTCCACAGATAACCCAGGTACGGCAGGAGCAGCAGTACGCGGGTCTGCCGCAGCGTACCGTCTGCCTGCTTGCCGAACAGACGCGGACCGAAGAACAGATAGGCCAGCCCCACCAGGCCGAAGCTGGCTGCGGGCCACAGCATCAGCAGCATCCACCCACCCTGCCGGGAGGCATACACCGCCATCAGCAGAGCTGCGGTGAGAAACAGGATGCCGTATTTCATCGGGAAATTTTCCTCAGAAAATCATGCTGCGGGAGTCGGGTCTGAGGTGCGCGGCCTCTGGTGATCTGAGGGAAATGGATGACTGCCGGCAGGTATATCCATCCGTTCGTCGGTGTATAGTTTACAGGGTCCGGCAGCAGCCGGCATCAGGTGGTATTCCGTAAAGCATCGCCTTTCGACAGGACGCACCGCAGCACTTCCCCGGAAGAGACAGAGCATGACCAGCCAATCGTTCAACCGCCGTGGAACTTCCTCCCGACCATGTCGCCGCTGTCTGACTGTGTTGTCGCTGGCGGTGCTGGTTTCGCTGGCGAGTCTCCCGTCGGCCGGTGCCCGGGAACCGGTGATTGCCCCTCAGCCCGGTGAGAACCCGGTTACACCACAGATCACCTGGCACACGACGGACCGCTGGCCGAATCTGTCGCCGATCAGCTTTCGGCTGAACGAACTGCCCGGGCAGTCGTTCCTGCTGATCTTTCCCGAGTGGCTCACATCGCGGCAGCAGAGCTGGCACGTGCGGCCCACATGGAAACGGGAGGGTTCCTGTGCCACGGCCGAGTGGACGACTAAAGAAGTCCGCCTGCAGCTGACATTGAAATTCTCCCTTCGCTGCAACATTCGGGAGCTGGCATGGGCCTGTTCGGTGCGGAACCTGACAGAAGCGGCCCTGGATGATGTGTCGATTTTCAATTGCTTCAATCTGGTCGATGCGCCCCTGTTCCAGGACTTGACCATGGAACGGACCTGGGTGGGCGACGGCGCAGAGCACAGAGTCTCCCTCGCCGAAGTGGCCCGTGTGCAGGCTCCGCGGACGATTCAGTTCTATCCTGCCAGGGGCGGTCTGACTTTGCCGAAGTTCGAGCGGTTTTCCCGCTACCGGGCGAATTCACCGCAGGAGCTGCGCGGCGACCGGATTGGTGTGGTGTCCCGCGACGGGAAGTGGGCCGTCGAATCGGTTGTGGTCGGGCAGGTGGCTTACTTTTTCAACAACTGGGAAGCCGACCACGGGTGCGTTCATGCGGCGCCGCTGCTGGGGAAAATTGCGCCGGGCAAACAGGCCACGGCCACGGGCCGGCTGGTGTTTCGCCAGTTGCCGGCCGAGTGAATTCCACCTGGCGGCCATTCCTGAGCTACAGTTGCCCTGAGCCCCGAAAGGGCCAGTTCAGGAGAGTTGCGCCTGTGCGAAACCGCGGGAACCCAGCGGGGTTCGTTTGCCCGGGCTGACCTCCCAGACTCCGCAGCTCCGTTGTGACAGGGCCAGCGGGCCGTGTCTCAATGGCAGGATGCGACGCCAGCCCGGCCGTTTCCGGGACTGATCCGCAGAGGCAATCTCATGAATCACAATCCCTTCAGCCGGTCTGACCGGCCTGTTCCTCAGCCCCGTTCGCTGAATGTCTGGGCTGCTGCTGCGCTCCTGTTTTCGGGCTGTTCCGCCTTCGGGCTGGGTGGTCCGCAGACTTACGGCGTGAGTGATCCGCCGGGGCTTTCTCCGTATCAGCGGTCGATTCAGGAGCCGGTGGCTGTCGATGACAGCCAGCTCGGCCCGTCGTCCTCGATTGAACCCCGGTCGCTGTATCGTCCTCCGTCCGACATGGGACTGGCTGATTCAGCGGGCGAACTGCCGGGCGATTCCTACGGAGAGTTCTCCGATGGATCGGCCAGCGGGCCGCAGCTGCTGCCACCGACATTTGATGATGTGGCTCCGGAGGCGGATCGTTCGCCGGAGACGACATCTCGGGCGGACACACTTCAGCCGGAGGCCGAACGGGGCAGTGGCAGCTCGGAAGTGATTCTGAAGGTCACCGGACCGGAACGGCGGAATTTGAGTGAGGCGGCGGTGTTCACCGTGGTGATTCGCGGCGGTGCCGGGCTGACTGCCAGTGGGCTGGTGATTGAAGCCGACTTCGACGAGGCACTGACATTCAAGGGCCACAATGAGAAGCGTGTCCGTCAGCCGCTGGGCCAGTTGACCGCTGGCGGCAGCAGGGAAATCAGTCTGGCTCTCACCGGCAGACAGGCCGGAAGGCACTGCGTCCGGTTCTCGGTGCTCAGCGATTCGGGAGAAGTGCTGGTCAGCCGCAGCAGCTGCGTTCAGTTTGCCGCTCCCTGAGCCTGGTTTCGGCTGGTCGGGCTGTCGGTGACATTCTCCACCCGTGGGATGCTTGCCAGCGGGGTGCTCTGTCCGTATGTTGGGTAATTGAAGAACCGTCGAGTCGCTCCGGCTGTTCTGCCCGATCTTGTCAGATGGACGGATGCCGGACGGGCCGGTTGTCCTCCGTCTGGATGTTTCCATCGTGCCGGACAGGTGCAATATGGCGACCGGAGCGGCTGCTTACGATCAGGACGACATGGGGACGGCTGGCCTTGCCGGTCGCCAGGTCCTCGATATCTCCGTGGTTCGCTCGCTCAGCGGGCGGTCGAATGTGCGGGGCGTGCTGCGGTTTGTCACCCATCTGGCGATCATGTGCGGCACCGGCACGCTGGTCTGGCTGGCTCGCCCCGACTGGCGGCTGATGCTGCCCGCCATGCTGCTGCACGGGGCCACCATTGTGACGATGTTCGCCCCCATGCACGAATGCGTGCATCGCACGGCGTTCGCCTCCCGCCGGCTGAATGATATCTTCGGCTGGGTAGCCGCCACGCTGGCCTGCTACAACTTCCATTACTACCGGCTGTATCACACGCACCATCACCGCTATACCCAGGATCCCGAGCGGGATCCGGAGCTCTCCACACCGGTGCCTGCCACCACCTGGCAGTACCTTGTCAGAATGAGCGGGATCCCGTTCTGGACCAGAAGACCGGTGGAGCTGTTGCAGTGGGCCATCGGCCGCACCGCGCACCTGCCCTGGATTCCCGCCCGCTCGCGTCGAACGGTGGCCATCTCGGCAGCGGCTCAACTGGCACTGTATGGCATTCTGCTGGGTGTCTCGCTCGCCACCCGCAGCACAGCGGTGCTGTATTACTGGCTGCTGCCTGCCGTGCTGGCACAGCCGCTGCTGAGAATGGTGACCATCGTGGAGCACACGGGCTGTACCAGCGACGAGAATGGGCTGACCAACACCCGCACCACGCTCACCATGTGGCCGGTGCGGCTGCTGATGTGGAACATGCCGTTCCATGCCGAGCATCACCTGTACCCGTCGATTCCCTTTCACCGCCTGCCGGATGCACACCAGCAGCTGCGGGAAAAGCTGACGCACATCGCCCCCGGTTATGTGGCCGCCAACCGGGAGGTGGTGCATGCACTGCCCGGGCTGGCCGCTGAGGCGGAGTCCTCCTGGCATCTGCCGGATGCGAACTCGTGAGTGGTTCTCTGTTCGAGCTGACTGATTTCCGCCTGCAGTGTGGAATGACTCTGCCTGAGGCGCAGCTGTCCTGGAAATCCTACGGGACGCTGAATGCGGGCCGGGATAACGTGATTCTGTATCCGACATCCTACGGGGCAACTCACCGGGATATCGAATGGCTGATCGGTCCCGACCGCATCCTCGACCCCACAAAGTATTTTATCATCATCGCCGATCAGTTCGGTAACGGGTGCTCGACCTCGCCGAGTAATCTGCCGGAATCCTTCACGGGCGAGCGGTCTCCGGTTTTCACACATGTGGACAACGTGACCGCCCAGGCCCGTCTGCTGGATGAAGTCTTCGGTGTCGAGCGGCTCGCCCTGGTGTATGGCTGGTCGATGGGAGCCCAGCAGGCGCTCCACTGGGGGGTGCTGCACCCCGAACGGGTCGAGCGGATCGCCGCGCTGTGCGGCACCGCAAAAACCACCGGGCATAATCTTGTCTTCCTCGAGGGGATTCGTTCAGCCCTGGTGACCGATGCCGCCTGGACGGGCAGCGGGTTCAGCAGCCGGCCGGAACGGGGGCTGCGTGCCCTGGGCCGGTTTTATGCTGGCTGGGCGCTGTCGCAGGAATTTTACCGCGAGGAAACATGGCGTTCGCTGGGCTTCAGCTCGCTGGAGGATTTCCTGGTCCGCGGGTGGGAAGATCTATTTCTCGCGCGGGATGCGGGCAACCTGCTCTCGATGATGGAAACCTGGCGGCGGTCGGATGTCAGCCGGAACGAGCTGCACAACGGCGACCTCGCCGCTGCACTGGGCTCGATCACGGCCCGTACGCTGATCATGCCGGGCAGCCAGGACCTGTACTTCACCGTGGAAGACTGCCGCCGGAATGCGGAGATGATTCCCGGCGCGACGCTGCTGCCGATTCCCTCACTGTGGGGGCACCGGGCGGGAAACCCGGCCAACTGTCCCGAGGACGAACACTTCATTCGTAATGCAATCGCCGAACTGCTGAGCGCTTAGCAGAACCGGCCGGAACTAAAGCCGACCATCATGCTGACCACGCTCTCGCAGCGGGCCGAAGAACTCGGCATCCGCTATTTCCTCGTGTCGTTTACGGACCTGTTCGGCACTTTGCGGGCCAAGCTGATTCCCGCTTCCGCCATCGATTCCGCCTGCAGAACCGGTGCGGGTTTCGCCGGGTTTGCCACCTGGCTGGATATGACGCCGGCCGATCCCGACATGTTCGCCCTGCCCGATCCCGACAGTCTGATTCAGCTGCCGTGGAAGCCGGAAATCGGCTGGCTGACGGGCGATCTGGTGATGAACGGACAACCGGTGCCTCAGGCGCCCCGCACCATTCTGAAGAAGACGCTGCAGCGCGCGGCCGACATGGGCTACGAACTGCGGACCGGGGTGGAATGCGAGTTTTTTGTCATCACGCCCGATGGCTCGGCCGTGGCCGATGCCGCGGACAGCCAGATCAAACCCTGCTATGACCAGCAGTCGCTGGTGCGGCAGTACGACCTGATTGCCGAAATCTGCGATGCCATGCAGGAGCTGGGCTGGAACCCGTACCAGAACGACCACGAAGACGCCAACGGTCAGTTCGAAATGAACTGGCAGTACGCCGACGCGCTGCTGACGGCCGACCGGCACGTGTTTTTTAAGTATCTGGTGCGGTCGCTGGCGGAAAAACATGGGCTGCGGGCCACGTTCATGCCCAAGCCGTTTTCGCAGCTGACGGGCAATGGCTGCCACATGCACGTTTCTCTGTGGGACCGGAACAGCGGTCGGAATCTGTTTCTGGATGAGAACGGCCGGCTGGGCCTGTCATCGCTGGCTTTTCAGTTTGTCGGCGGGGTGCTGCATTCGGCAGAAGCCATGTCGGCCTTTACCAATCCCACCATCAATTCCTGGCGGCGGTTGAATGCTCCGGTGACCACCTCCGGAGCCACCTGGTCACCCAGAACGATCAGCTTCGGCGGAAACAACCGCACCCACATGATCCGCATTCCGGATTCCGGTCGGTTCGAGCTGCGGCTGGCCGATGGCTCGGCGAATCCGTACCTGCTGGCTGCCGCGGTCATTGAAGCCGGTCTCGATGGCATGGCCCATAATCGCGATCCCGGGCCGCTGTCGGACACGAACGCGTATATCGCTCCGCCGAAAGAAGCCCGCCGGCTGCCGGAAACTCTGCTCGATGCGCTGCGGGCCCTGGAAGCCAGCCCGGTGTATGCCGAACGACTGGGGGCCGAGGTGGTGACTTCCTATGTCAGGCTCCGCCGAAACCAGTGGCGAGAGTACAGCAGCCACGTTTCCGAGTGGGAACGGGAGCACACGCTGGACTGCTGACGTATCTGCAGGCAGTACCACGGGAAGCCGACTTTCTGGAAACGAAGCATCGGCAGCAGACT
>JAGQPV010000059.1 GCA_020426545.1 Planctomycetaceae bacterium | reverse complement strand
ACGCTCTTCCGATCTTGTTCGATTCGACCGCGGTAGATTCTCCAGCCGCCACCAGGGCACGTTCCACGACAGGCGAAACACGGCCACCCTCCGGGCCAGCTGACCGCCAGTATTCCACCAGCAAGCCGCCCCACCGCGATGGCCCTGATGCCACCGGGCGGGAACTGCTGTGTGTGCTGTCAGCCATCATCGCTGCGGATATTCTGCTGTATCGTGCTGGTGGCGGGTACGCCGGCCAGGCGGTCTTTCTGGTCATCGCGGTGGGGCTCCTGGCCTGCGGCATGCCACACCCGCGTTTCCGCTGGCCATTCTGGCTGGTGGCCGGGCTGTCGCTGCTGCTGGCCGCGCGAATGGTCTGGCTGGCCGGTCCGCTGCAGGTGCTCTCAGGCATCGGCCTGTTATGTGCCGCTTCCGTGGCACTGACTGGCCGCCCCGTCTGCGTGCCGGACATTCTGCTGCGCCCGCTGCATGTCCTGCCCGCCGGCCTGATCGGCCTGTTGCGGTATGCCAGCTCAACCGGCAGCTGGAGATTCCGCCGGCCCTCGGGAACCGGCTGCCTGACGATTGTGCTTCCGCTGGCTGCCGTGGCGGGGTTCGGCACGCTGTTTGTGCTGGCCAATCCCGATCTGTCGCAATGGGTCGGCGAGGTGTTCCGCACCTTCCAGCAGTGGCTCATCCACCTGAAAGAACTGTTCGCCATCGCACCGGCCGAATTCCTCGTGTGGTGCGTTGCCGGCTGGGTGACAGTTGGCCTGCTGCGGCCCCTGCCACTTTCGCCAGTGCTCGATACTCTGTTCGGCATCCGGCAGCCCGCGACAGATCCCGAAACCAGCCCGGCTCCGGTCGCTGCATCGCTCTACGAACCGTTCCGCAATACCCTGCTGGCGGTCAACATCCTGTTTGCCGTGTATCTCGTCTTTGAGCTGCTGACTTTGTGGTTCCGTGAGTTTCCCGCCGGCTTCCATTACTCGGGCTATGCCCACGAAGGGGCGGCATGGCTGACGGTGGCGCTGGCCCTGGCCACGCTGACGCTCTCACTCATCTTCCGCGGACACATCCTCCACGACCCGCGTCTGCCGGTTCTTAAGCGGCTGGCAGCCTGCTGGTCGGTGGGAAACCTGCTGCTGGCCGTAGCCGTTTATCACCGCATGGCCATTTATGTCGAGTTCAACGGCATGACCCGCATGCGGACGGTCGGCCTGCTGGGCATCTCCGCCGTGGTGGTCGGCTTTGCCCTGGTCGTCTGGAAAATTCGCACCGAGCAGACATTCGGCTGGCTCGTTCGTCGGCAGCTGCAGGTGCTCGCCCTGGCCATGCTGCTGTACCCGCTCCTGCCGGTCGATGCTCTGATTCACCGTTACAACGTCCGCTGTATTCTGGCGGGAGACCTGGCCCCCGCCGTGCAGATCAGCGTGCACCCCATCGACTCCGGTGGCCTGCTGACACTTTCGCCGCTGCTGGAAGTGGAAGAACCCATCCTGCGGGACGGCATCGCCGCTCTGCTGCTGCAGCATCTGAACGAGGTTGAAGACCGCCTCGCACAACGAAAACCGGCCGGCTGGGCCTCCAGCCAGCTCGCCGACGAACGCCTCCTGGCCCGGCTGACGGCTCTCCGCCCACAGTTGGAACAGCTCACCATGGAGGCTGGTGGCCAGCAGCCCGCGCTGCAACAATTCCACAACTGGGCGTATCAGTGGTACTGAGTCTCTTCCAGCTGGAGCAAGCTGTGCCCGGCCTGGGCGAACGCCACCAGATGATCTGTGCGACCGAGAATCCGTCACATCCGGGGCGAGCCAACATCACATCTGCTGGTTCCGGCGAGTGCTATGCGAATCATACTCAGTAAGTGTGCCCCACCCATGGGTAGTACGCCAGAACTTGCGCCAACACGAGAAGCGCCTCGACCACCCCGCACAGCCACAGCCGCCATGTCGGAGCCGCCAGGTGCAGCGAAACAGCCATGGCCAGGGGGAACAGAAACAGGGTGAAGTACAGCAGTACCGCTGCGCCAATCAGCAGGTTGGTTGCAATCTCGCCGGGGAATGGAACCTCAGCTGAGATATCAGCATTGTGTCCAGGAAGCTGCAGGTAGTCGTGAATCCCCAGATGCACAATGGCCCCGGTGTAGCACACCACGGCGATGTGCAGCCACAGCACGGTTCGCGGAGACGGCCAGCGGAAGCAAAACCGCTGAACGGCTTTCTCACCGGGAGGGCTCACCCCGATTGCTGACTGTGGCGGCCTGGCCGCAGCCTGAGGTTCTGTGGAGTCGGTCATGCCACACTCCGACCGGTCACCGGCAGCTGTGCGCATTGCATGAGGAACCCGGCGCGCCACTCAGCATCGCACGAACCCGGTAAGCAGTCGCTCACCGGGTTTCGCGCGGGCATGATTCCTGCTGAACTCGATCACTCCACAACGGGTCTGTCACCCGGCATTACTCAGGAGCCGCCTCTTTCCGCATTTCGGCGATGAACTTCTGGCGGGCATGCGTAATGCACGCCATGCAGCGTTCGAACACGCCTTCGAACTGGGCCGGCTGAGCAACGAACACTTCGGCCGTGGCCCAGGCATTCCCGCGCACGAGGTACACCTTGCCCACTTTGGTATCGGCGGTGGCTGTATTCACAGCTTCCAGGGCACGGGTGCGGTCACCGTCTTCCACCTTCCAGAAGCCGGGATAGACCAGCGTGAAGTAGTTGTTGTCCTTGACAATCTGCGGGACGGGCAGCAGGTAGGTTCCACCTTCCTTCTTGAAGATGATTGTTCCATCGTCATCGATTTCGGCCGGGTAACCTTCGCCCTTGAGGTATGCCAGATACATCTGCTGCAGGTTCTCCAGAGTCGGCTCGGCCGCGGCCTGATCCTGCTGGTTCTGGAGATTATCGGCAGCGGCAGGCTTCGGAGCGGCGGGATCGGAGCCCTCCTGAGCCGCGGTCACACACATCAGGCCACAAATCAGTACGCACGACGGAAGAATTCTGGAAAGCATCGCTCGTTATCCTGTCTTGATTTCTGCGAAGTGAGAACTCTCTGCTGTGAAAACGCTGCTTCAGCACGGCCCTTTACGGGCCTGATTCTGCGGAAATGACGGCTGCCGATCAACTGCAGTTGCCGGCCTCGATCCGGGGAAACGAACGGGCCAAGACTTTCTTCCGCCCTCAGTTCGAAAACCACGGAAATTTCTCAGAAAGTTTCCCCGCCAGCCGGGGCAGGCAAGCTGCGGGCCACCTGAGAAACGGGCAGCCCACGGAAGAAGTGTGCCGCTGATTGTAACCAGCTTCTGAATTCTGTGGCAGTTGATTTTTCGTGTGGATCTTCGCCAGCCGTTCGCAGTTCTGTCTGTGACATGAATGGCGGAAATCGACCGCCGACGGAATTCGTCCGTAATGGAAAGCTCAGCATGCCTCCGTCCTCTGCACAGAGTGAGAGCACTTTTCCCGTTCCGCGGCCTGCCCTGGAATCTGGCTCCCGCCGTGGTTTTCTGGCCACCGCGGCCGCGGGTTCGGTGCTGTCTGTCATGGGCTGGCAGATCGGCAGCGGCACGGCAGCGCCCGAGGAACAGCCCGAGGCTCTGCATCCGTTTCACGACAACGTGAAGGTGCGGGTGACAGATGACCTGCTGATTGTGGAAAGCAACGGGCTGCCCACGCATCGCACGGCAAAATTCCCGAACCGGTATAACCCCAACCGGATTCAGCGGCAGCAGTACCGGTTTGAAATTCCCCGCTACCCGAAAATCGCCAGCCAGATCACAAAGCTGCCCATGGGGCCGATTGGCCTGGCGGTGAACGGAATCCCGTTCTACAACCCGTACACCCGCGAAGGGAACGACGCGGTCTCGGGGCCGTTCCGCGAGGTGTTCGATTCCTGCTGCGGCCACCCCGACCCGCTGGGCCGGTACCACTATCACAAATATCCCGTGTGCGTGAAGTCGCCTTTCCGCGACCCGGAGAACGGGCATTCCCCGGTGATTGGCCTCGCCTTCGACGGCTTTGCGGTCTTCGGCCCGAACGACGCGGGCGGCAGCCCACCTGCAGATCTCGACGAATGCAACGGCCACACCGACGAAGAACGCGGCTACCACTACCATGTGACGGACAGCTACCCCTACATCCTCGGCGGATATCGCGGGGAGGTGCGGCTGGCGAATATGGATCGACGGGGAGATTTCCGGGGCCGGCCCGGCCCACAGCGGGGACAGCGACGGGGTCCACGCGGTGCGGGACGTCCGCCGTTCGGCCCGCCTCCCGGTGGTGGCCCACCGCCCCCGGGTGGTCGTCCTCCGGGGAATGGCCGGCCCCCGGGCGTCCCCTCAGGCGAGGAATCCACGTCCCGGCAGATCCGCTCCTGATTCCGCCGGTTCAGGAATCAGGTTTCCACTTCGGCTGTCTTCCGGCTGCTGTGAAGTTCTGTCGCGGCTTCGCTTATTCGGACGACTGTTCCGCCGTGGCGATCCAGCCGCGCAGGCGGTCGCGAATCAGCCGCAGTTCCTGGAACAGCACTTTGCGATCGCGGTTGGCGTGTTCGAGGCACCACGGCCCGCGATACCCGGCCTGCCAGCCGACCTGGAAACAGCTTTCCAGGTCGAACAGCGGGTGCTCGCCGGCCTCGTTCAGCTGGCGGAATTTGAAGTCGCAGGTGACTGCCAGGGGGAACGTCTGCCGCAGGCCGGACAGCCGGGTTTTGTGATCGGCCCAGTTGCCCGTATCGGGCGAAGCGGCCAGGCCGCGATCCACTTCGCGAATCAGCGTGGCCACTGAAGCCGGGTCGTCCTCCATCCAGCCGTAGTTTTCCACCAGCAGCCGCAGGCCTCTGCCAGCTGCCACATCGGCCAGCTCCCGCAGGGCAGCCACATAACCCGGCCGGTGGGGCGCGGTCCGCAGGGGAAGCACGCGAACCCAGGCACAGCCCAGCCGGGCGGCGGTTTCGATCGACGTGGAATACCCCGCCACCGCCCTGCGGCGCACCTCGGGATCCTCGTGGCCCACATCCAGCCCCCGCTGATTCAGCTTGAGGTTGGTGAGCACACAGCCCGCATCGGCCACTGCCTGGCGGGCCCGTTCGGCCCAGGCGGGGTCGTTGTCGATCACCACATCGGTATTGAGATCAATCACCCGCATGCCCAGTTCGTCCCGCATCAGCCGGGGCAGTTCCAGCAGGGTGAACTTCCCTGCGGTCGGCCGGGCCGTCATGTGACCGCTGAACGACGAAACCGTCATGCCGACTTCGTTCCGCAGCTGCTTGCGGAAGGCGGGGCCATCACGCAGTTCGCTGGCCGGGACTGCTGCGGCGGCAAGCGACTTGAGGCTGACGCTGCCGGCCGCAAGGGAAGCAAGAAATGTGCGACGGGGGATGCTGTCTGGCACGGCGGCACTTTCTGCAGGTAGCAAAGAACTCAACAAAGTCGGGAATCCTACGGCATGGCCGCTGCCGGGGGTTTCCGGTCGGGGCTGATGGTGACCGTTACCTGGCCGGTGTTGTCATACAGTTCCCACCATTCGTCGTTCAATCGCAGGAACAGCGTTCCGCTGGCGGGCGGAACGAACGTGCCCTGGCTGCCGATGGGCACAATCTGCAGCCGACCGGGAGCCGTGACTTCCGAAAGTTCGGCGGCGGCCTGTGATTCATCGAGTGCCACCATGCCCAGCAGCAGACCCAGGCGGTGGCCGTTGGCATACCGCAGGCTGATGCCGTTCGCTTCGCTGATCCACTTCCTCGGGATGTGAGCCAGAGCGAACTGCCCGGTGGCAGTCAGCTTAACCGGCACCCCCTGCTCGACGCGAACTCCCGTGCTCTGCCAGCCGCGGTTCGCATCAATCAGCACAGCAGCCCCGCTGCCAGTGCTTCCTTCTTCCGCATCCGCTGGCTGCGGCTGATACACGGTTGCCGTGCTCCACACACTATACCGATGCTGCAGCTGGCGAACGAACAGCCGCCATTCCTGCTCCAGCAGGGCTCTGTCGGGAGCAAACAGCTGATCGAATGCGGGAGACAGACTTCGCGTACCCACCAGTTTCGCCAGCTGCTGGAACCGCTCCGTAAAGCGGGGATGGTGATTGAGAAAGACGCACAGTGCCCACGACCACGCATAGGGTTCGTTCTTGAGATAGCTGTTCGGGCCCAGCTGGCGAACATCATTAATCGACAGTACCCGGCCCGCTGCACGTTCGTCCTGAATCATCGTGATTCGCCCCAGGCCGGCGAACTCTTCGCGAGTGGTGGGCATGGCGCAGGTTCTGATGAACCTGTAATCGTCCTTGAAGTCAGAATGATGCGTCCCGAACAGTTCGGCCATGCCTTCCATGTACCACGACGGACCATGAGTTTCCGGAGGCATCACCCGCATCAGGCAGTGGGTGGCTTCGTGCAGCAGCAGGTGCCGGCGGTAGTAATCGTGCTCCTGGTCGTTCATCCAGAACTGGCGGCCCTCCTGACGGCCATGCAGGAAGGGGGGCAGGCTGTCGGGCAGCAGGCCGGTTTCACGGAACACCCGCTGGTCCCGCATCAGATAGCCCGTCATCTGGTACTCCTCGCCCGACGGATGCGGCGGAATCGGGCCGAAGTATGCTTCAATCTGGCGGTACAGCTGATCGACCAGCCGCGGGAGTTTGCTCGCCACTTCGGCCGGGACGTCGGTGTACAGCTTCAATCGGTGCGATCTGTAGACCTCGATGCCCAGTTCAGCCAGCGCGGCATCGTCGTGCTGCGGGCGGTCGTCGTCGGGCCGCAGCGGACAGGCGGGTTCCGGTCGGAACACGGGCTGCTGCCCGGCAGGCTGACCGTTCGCCGGCCGTGCGGCAGCTTCGGAACCAGACGATGAACCAGGCGGCGGGTTCTGTTTTGCGGTCGAACCGTCTTCACTGGGGAGGACATCTGGCTCCACCGGACGGGCCCCCGCTGTGGCGGGATCTGTCGAATTCACAGCGGGCTCTGCCGGTGTGTCGGCACTTCCCCCGCAGCCGACAATTCCCGTCAGGGTGAGTACGGACAGAGCGAGCATCAGCAGACCAGGCAGCCGAAACTTCATGCGCGGTCCTTTACTCCGAAGGGGTGTTGCCCTGCGCGGCCAGGTTCACCCGCACAATCTCGTTGTCGTTCCGGGCAAACACACTCTGCATGGCGAAGGCCGGGTGCGACCAGATGGTCATTCGGCGGCGTACCTGCCGCGTGGGTTCCACCAGCAGGGCCCGGCTCAGCTCTTCATAACCCTTCGGCGACAGGTTGGCGATAATCAGCTCGCCCTGTTCATTATGAATGAAGAAGCGGTCGCCCTGGGGAATAATGAATGCATTCCACCAGCGGTCTTTCCCGGTGGCTTCCGTGGTTTCCCACAGCCGTTTGCCGGTGCGGGCATCGAGACCGCGCAGCTGGCCATAACTGTCGACACCATAGATGTGCGACTCGGTCACCCACGGCGTGGCCATGATGCTGTGCAGGCCGTCGGTCTGAATTTCGCTGTCGCTGTTTCCCTGCCACACGATCTTTGCGGACTTCCCCTGCGGGCCGATTTCCAGCATCCGCGGCCCGTTGTAGAACGAAGTCACGAACAGGCGGTTGCCGACCTTCCGCGGCATGGGCACCGTCAGCCCGGCCTGCACGCGGTAGGGCACTTCCCACAGCAGGCTGCCGTCTTCCGGGTTGATGGATGAAATCGCCCGGGGATGCCACACAATCACCTGCGGCTTACCACCGAACTCCAGCAGCACGGGCGGGCTGTAGCCGACTTCCGGATCGTTCAGCGACTTCCACAGTTCCTTACCGGTTTTGCGATCAAAACTGACCACCAGAGCCTGCGGACCGCCCACCAGGGTAATCAGCTGCTCGCCCACCACCAGCGGCGAAGCCACCATGCCCCAGATGGCCAGTTCGGTGCCGTAGTCCTGCACAAAGTCCTTCGACCAGACGATCTTTCCCGTGGCGGCCTCGAAGCAGAACATGTGGCCCATCGCACCGATGGTGTAAACCAGCCCGTCGTGGACTTCCGGCGTGGACCGTGGCCCGGCGGGATAGCTGACGGTATACCGAGCCGGGTATTCGTGCTTCCACAATCGGTTGCCGGTTTCCGCATCGAGACAGAGCACCCGTTCCGTGCCCCGCTGGCGGATGCGGTCGGTGATGTACACGTGGCCGTCGGCCACGGCAGGGCCGGAGTACCCTTCGCCGACTTCCGCCGACCACACGCGGGGCAGCAGCTTGTCGGTCGGCAGACGTTCGACGATTCCCTCTTCCCGCCAGACGAGATCCCGCTGCGGTCCGCCCCAGCCGGGCCAGTCGTCACCGCGGGCAGGTTCCACCAGTCCCGGGTACAGCAGCAGAAGGAGAACCGTCAGTCGCGGGAACCGAATTCGCCCCTGGTGCCGGGGCGATTCCAGAGACTGTGATGGGCCGTTTTCCGGCTGTCCGTAGAGCATCATGGCGCATCCGCTTTCCATTGCGGGGCTGCTCCGGTTATGAATGGAGTAGAGCCCGCGGAATCTGGCTCGGTTCTCGAAAAAGTCCCGCTTTGTCTGCACAATGCACTGTAACCGAACGGTCAGGGAAACATCATGCCGGCCACAGACTCCGTGAAGCGGCAGCCTGATTTTCCGCCCCGCACCTGGCCTGGCTGCGGGTGGCGGTGGGTGTTATTTGCCACTGCGGTACTGGCCTGCCTGAACGTGCCAGAATCGATCACGAAGGCCGACGAGACTCCAGCCTCGGCGACGCAGTTTGTGCTGCAGGATGCCAGCGGTCAGACATTCCAGGGGCCGTTGAATTCGCTCTCCAGTGAAACGATTACCCTCGGCGGGCCAATGGCTGTTTCCCGCCTGGCGAGTCAGTCCGTGCAGCTGCAGATGGCCCCGCAGCCTGAACCTCGGCCATTGTCGCGGACGGCTGTTCTGCTTGCAAATGGCGACCAGCTGCAGCTCCGCCCGGCCTCCATTCAGGATGGCCGGCTGTCGGCGGTCTGGGCCGCTGCTCCGGAACGGCCGGCTGTGGAAATCCCGCTGGAAACCATCCGGGCCATCGTGCTCGACCTGCCACGCGATCCGGGAGCGGCGGCCACACTGCTGTCCGGGTTGCTCGACCGTGAGCATTCCGCGGATGTGCTGCTGCTCTCCAATGGCGATCAGCTGCGGGGCGAACTGGACAGCCTGAAGGATGGCAAACTGACACTGGGCGGAGCAGCCGGTCCCGCGGAGGTTCCCCTGAAAGGCGTGCGAGCGGTGGCACTCAGCACGGAGCTGATCAGCTTCCCGCCGGTGACAGGGAGGACCGCCCTCGTCAGCCTGGACGATGGCAGCTGGGTCACAGCCACCAGCCTGCAGACCATTGGCGAAGCGAACACGGGGAAGAGCCTGCAGATCCAGGCAGCCTTCGGGGCCACCTTCACCGTGCCGCTGTCTTCACTGGCCGGTGTTCGCCTGCAGGGCGGGCGGGCCGTGCCGCTGTCGAGCCTGCCGGTGCACAAGTACGTCTTCACACCGTTTCTGTCGCGGGAATGGCCCCTGGTCACCGACCGTGCTGTCAGCGGGGGATTCCTCGCAGCCGGCCGCAGAGTCTTTCCCCGCGGCCTGGGAATGCACAGCGGGGCACGCGCCACCTGGCAGCTGGACGGTGCGTATACCGCCTTCGAAGCGACAGTCGCCATCGATGACACCGCCCCCGCGCAGGCCTCAGCCCGGGTGCGGGTACTGATCGACGGACGGGAAGCCTGGGCCTCGCCGGAACTGACAGCACAGGCCGGCCCCCTCCACCTGCCGCGTATTCCGCTGAATGGTGCGAAAGAGCTGACACTGACCGTCGATTACGGCCGCAGCGGCGACATGGGCGACCGGATCAACTGGATCGACCCGGTGCTGATTCGGCAGAACTGACCGGCTGCATTCATGACGATGACCGCGGTCTCGTACGCGGCCACTTGCTACACCTCGTGGACAGCAGCATTCCTACGTGCGATGCCGAACGCCCCCCCTTCACGGGGCCGCGGCGAACGATATTGATTCCAGAACCCGCGCGACCCGCGGCTCCAGTGAAACGGATTCCTAGCCCTTCGTTTCGGTAAGGAGCCTAAATGATGAGAGTGCTTGGGCGACTTGGGTTTGTATCTGAACTGCTCGATTGACTGCCTTTTGTATTACAGAACGAAGCGTTGTAATTTCCTCGTCTCGTCTATCGCCTTTGGGCGAAATCGGCTGCATGTAGCGATAGTTTATTCGTTCAATGATCCGAGACTCCTGCACCAAGGAAACAATATCGTTCAGATTAATCATGTCGGTCAAGAATGGGGCAGCTATGAACTGCTCGAGTGCGAACGTGAATGAACCTCGCCCTTCAGGAAAGCTGGGAAGTGAATCGAAAATGCTTTTCCAAACCAAGACGTTCAATTGCAGATCAGCCTGAAGCCCCTGCAGTTTAGGAAGCAGGTGTTCGCCTTGCCGGAATGTCGATGTGAGGTCCAACTGAAATAGTCGTTCACCATCAAGCAAATGGACATTCCTCCCATATCTCTCTTCGTCAAGCTCTGATCGAATCCAATGCCTAGTGTAGTGTCTGCAAATTGCGGGAATTTTTCTTGTCGGCCCTGCATCTGATTCACCAGAGGAGGATCAGAACCATGCGGAAGGCTGTCCCGGTTACGCTGACTGATAATGAACGCACCGTGCTGGAGCGATGGTCCCGGGGACGATCGACTTCGGCGCGGCTGGTTCTGCGGGCAAAGATCGTGCTGCTGGCTGCCGACGGCCGGATGAATAAGGACATCGCGGCGGAGGTTGGCACCGGGACGAAGACCGTCTGCCTGTGGCGAGCCCGATTCGTGGAACAGCGTCTGGCTGGCGTCGAGAAGGACGCCCCCCGCAGCGGACGCCGTTCATCCACGCCGCCGGAAGTCGTCAGCGAGGTGCTGCGAAAGACGACGCAGGAGAAGCCGCCCGGCAATACACACTGGAGTCTGCGGACCATGGCCGCGGCCACCGGGCTGACTCGTTCGGTCGTGCAGCGAATCTGGCGGGAGCACGGGCTGAAGCCGCATCTTGTGAAAACCTTTAAAGTCTCAAACGATCCGCGGTTCGAGGAAAAACTGCGGGATGTGGTGGGCCTGTACCTCAATCCGCCCGAGCACGCGATTGTGCTCTCGGTGGATGAGAAGAGTCAGATTCAGGCGCTGAACCGCACGCAGAAGAGCCTGCCGATGTTCCCCGGCCGGCTGGGCACCATGACGCATGACTACAAACGCAACGGCACAACCACGCTGTTCGCGGCGCTGAATGTGGCGGACGGCAGTGTGGTGGCCAGTCTGCGGCCGCGGCACCGGCACAACGAATGGCTGGAGTTCCTGCGCACGCTGGATGAAACGTACCCTGACGTGGATCTGCACATCATCTGTGATAACTACGCCACGCATAAGCATCAGAAAGTGCAGCGGTGGCTGAAGCGTCATCCGCGAATCCACGTGCACTTCACGCCGACGTCGAGTTCGTGGCTGAATCAGGTGGAACGCTGGTTCCGCAATCTGACGGACCGCTGCATCCGCCGCGGTTCATTCACCAGCGTGGCAAAGCTGGAAGAGGCAATCTGGGACTACATCGACCGGGCGAATGAAGAACCGCAGCCGTTCCGCTGGACTGCGAAAGCGGACGACATTCTGGTGAAAGTCGCCCGGGCCCGGCAGGCCCTCGATAAATCCCCATCTGAATAAGACACTACACTAGGGCTGTCTCTCGTCACTTATTTTTGCTAAAAGCAGCCCGCTCATAGGCACAGGGCATCTAGCCGAAGCAACCACTGATACATGCGAACACGGCAGATGCAGTTAAACATTCGAGTGCCTGCCGTGTCAAGTCTCGTCGTTCCGACAGCAGCGTTGAATTTTCGAAACCCAGTTTTCTCATCATCCTCCAAAACCTGACAGGGGCGGCAGTACCGATTGTCCGAAGACGCACGGGGGGAAGAAGCCACCCGAGTGGACCCAGAAACCGGCGCACTCAGGGTTCCTGCGGTGCCTCCGCGGGCACTGGCGGTTCTGCCAGCGTGCCTGCGTCGTACTGCTGCCAGAATTCACGCGGACTCAGCCGGGAGGGTTCGCGGAACGTCACATCCAGTTCGGTCAGCGTCTGCATCCGGCGGACGACTTCCAGCCCGGTCGTGATGCGGGACGGGGTGAGAATCAGCCGGGTGAGCGGCAGACCGGCCAGTGGAGTCAGATCGGTCACCGCTGTGCCAGCAATATTCAGCCGCTGCAGGGAGGTCATTCCCGCCAGCGACGAGAGATCGGCCACGGGCGTCTGTTCAATATCCAGGCTGACCAGTGAGTGGCCGGCCAGCGGGGCGATGGATGTGACCCCGGTTTCCCGCAGCCACAGCGTGTTCACTTCGGCGTTCTTCAAGGGCGAAATATCGGTAACCGGGGTGCCGAACAGATTCAGCTCGTCGAACTGCATGCCGGCCAGCGGAGTCAGATCGCTGACCTTTGTGTGGTTCAGATACAGCTTCTCCAGCGGCATGCCGGCCAGCGGGGAAATGTCGGTGACGTTCGTGCTCTCCAGGTACAGTTCCTCCAGCGGCATCCCTTTCAGCACGGTGATATCGGCCACCTGAGTCTCCCGCAGGTCGAGCATTCGCAGCGGCAGCCCTTTCAGCGGGGTGATGTCCTTCAGCTGGCTGCTGCCGCCGAGGCTGATGAACCGGATCTCGCCGCCCGCCTTGCGGAACACGGCATCGGGCCCGGCGCCCAGTTGCTCCCGCAGTTCGGCCACTGTCGGCCACACGGGGCGGGTGGAAGCAGGAGCCTCGGCCACCGGGGGATCGGCACTGTTGTCGCTCCTGGCGGTTTCTTCGTTACTGCAGCTGGCCAGCAGGCCGATTCCCGCAAGGCACGTCAGCACCACGCAGGCGACGCGCGGCAGAAGAACATTGAGCCGGCGAAAACGTCCGAGAGTGGAGCGTGTCATGTCGTGTCTCTTCCAGAGAGCCAGCGTTGGCGAGCAGGGGGCACTGGTGCCGTGGCGATGATTCACGGGCTGCGGGCGGCACTAAACTTCGCTGTTACCGGCGACGTGGTTAGCTTTCTCATCGACTTCGATATTCTGTTTCGCCGCGCCACCCACCAGGTTCCCCTGAATCAGGTTACCGTGGCTGTTGCCCGTCACCCGGATGGCCTGCTGCATGGTGCCTGGCTCAACATCGTTCAGAACGGTATTGGCCGTCACCCGGCAGCGGGTGCAGTCCTCCAGTTCGATGCCCCGGTGCAGCGGGTCGAGAATCTGGCTTTCGCCGATGGAGACCGCATCGCATTTCCGCAGGGTGATGGCTCCGCCCGCCTCGGCACTGCCGGCCGACATCCGCCGCGTGGCCAGGCCGGTAATGGCCGCATTGGTGCAGTGTTCCAGCAGAATGCCGTCCTTCGGTGGCGTCTCGGGCGTGCCCCGCCAGCAGATGGTATTCGAGCCGAAGCTCAGCCCTTCGCAGTGAATGGCCCGCAGCGACAGATCGGGCGAGTCGTAAATCGTGTTCCCGGTAATGGCGACACGGTCGGCATATTCGAGGTCAATCGCCCGGCTCTGCGAGCCGATCACGTTCCCGCTGATGGAGATCAGCCGCGCTCCGCCACCACCCGAATCGGCACTGCCATACACGCGGATGTTAGCACCGCCGGGCTGCACCGTCGCCTGAATGGTGTTGCTGGCAATCGTGACTTCGCTGATCGTGCCTTCGCGAGCTTCAAACCAGATCTCAGCCCCCGTCGGCTCGCCATTGGGCGATTCATCTTCCCCCGGGCGGTTGTTGTATTCGATGTCGTTCCCGGTGATATGCAGGTTATGCACATCGCCATCCAGCGATTTAATACCCGCCCGGTGACAGTAGCTGATGTGATTGCCGCAGATGATCGTCTGATGCAGATTGCAGCGATCGAAGAAGACACCATAGGCATGGCAGTCGTACAGGTGCGAATCAGCCAGCAGGAAGTTCCGGTTGCGTTCCACCAGGTGCAGGGCATGCAGGCACTGGCGAATGAGCACACGGGACACGGTGGCCTGCATGGTCTTCCGCAGTTCGATGCCGACGGCTTCGGGGTGCTCGCCGAAAATCTCCAGATCGCTGATGATCGGCAGGCGTTCCTTCTCCCACACCTGCGGCTTGACGGTGGAGGGAGTGGCAGTCCCTTCATGACTGCCGATCAGCCGGATCGCCGGGCCGGGGCCGGTCATGATGATCCGCGAGGTGCCAGCCGCCCCGCGAATGCCGACGTAGCCCTGCTTTGTCGTATCCAGCACCAGCGGCCGGCTGATGCGGTAGGTGCCCGGGTTGAGCGACAGCACCCCGTCGCCGGCTTCCAGCGCGTGCTGCAGGGCCTCGGTATCGTCGACCTGGCCATCGCCAGCCGCGCCGAAATTGAACACATTGACCATGAGAACTCTGTTCCGTGTGAAGACTGCCCGGTGCCCCGTCCGGCGATATCACCTGCCGCATCACCTGCCGGGATGCGAAACGCGGGAAACCAAACCCCGCGAAACATGTTCAGACGGAGCGGAGGGAAACATGGGCCGTGGAAGACTCTGTGGATGCTGTTCAGGTTGAGCTGATTCTGGGACCACGGCCGGCGGGCGTCAACCGGTGGGCGTAACTGGGGGAGCATCGTACGATTCCCCCTCACTTCAGCCCTCTCCCCAGAGAGAGGAAGAAGGCGGAACACGGGCTGCCAGCTCCGCCGGTATCTGCACTCAGCCAGCAGTGCCGCACATGGGCAATGCAGAGAGGGGAACAGGTACGGGCCACTCAGGCCGGGTCGCGGGGAGGAAGCCGTTCCAGCAGTACTTCGCGCAGCTGGTCCTCGGTGGCGGTTTCGCATTCCCAGATGACAACCACCCGCCAGCCCTCGGCTTCCAGGGCGGTTCGCACTTCCTCGTCCCGCTCGACATTGCGGGCGAACTTGGTCTGCCAGAACTCCACCCGCGACCGGGGATGGTACGCAAAGCGGCAGCCCGGATGGCGATGCCAGAAGCAGCCATGCACAAAGACCGCCGTGCGGTAGCGGGGCAGAACCAGATCGGGCTTGCCTGTCAGCTGCTTTGCCTGCAGCCGGAAGCGGTAACCCAGCCGATGAACCAGCGAACGCACACGCAGCTCCGGCTTCGTGTCCCGCGAGCGAATGCGGGACATGTTCCAGCTGCGGTGTGCTTTCGACAGTCGGTCGACCACTGGCAGGTGCCCTCTCGGGCCAGCCTGAACACGCCAGGCCAGCCCTGCAGGCTTCGCGAAACAGAAGGACTCTTCAGGACGGCAGCGACCGGCGGTTCAGCCGGAGACCGCTGAGGA
>JAGQPV010000598.1 GCA_020426545.1 Planctomycetaceae bacterium | reverse complement strand
CCAGACAGTTTCTCCCGTTTCGGGCCGCACAGCCGCCAGGCCTTCCCGCGACTGCAGCAGCACCAGGTCGCGGTCGCCTTCGGCCTTCCGCAGCAGAGCGGGCGATGTCCAGTTGGAAGCCCGGGGCCGGTCGATCTTCCAGCGGGTGAGGCCGTTCTCCACATTCACGCCCATCGAGAAGGCTTCGGCATCGCTTTCCACCTGCACGATCACCGTGTTCCCCACCACCAGCGGAGAAGACGACATGCCGAGGCTGTTGCTGGCATTCGGGAAGTCGGCTCCCAGTCCGCGGTACCACAGGAGGTTGCCTTCGAGGTCGAGGCAGACGAGATCGTTGCTGGAGTAGAAGGCGAACAGCCGCTCGCCGTCGCTGGCAATCTGCGGTGTGGCGACACACATTTTCTGGTGGCACTGCGTCCGCCCGGTGGCCCAGAACTGGCGTTCCCACTGCTGCTCGCCGGTGGCGGCGTCGAAACTCAGCACGTGCAGGCGGTCATCGTTGAAGCCGCTGCTGGCCGAAAGCACCACCTGATCGCCCACCACCGTCGGGCCGGAGAGGCCCCGTCCCGGCAGCGACACCTTCCAGGCCACCTGGTCAATCTGGTCGGGAGGAACGGGAGATTCCGCCACACCGTTGGCATCGTTGCCGCGAAACTGCAGCCAGTCGGCTCCGGTCAGGCAGGCAATGGCAAGGGCGGCAAACACGGCAGGAACTGTGCGAAGCATGATCGAAGAATCCTGTAGCTGCGATACAGTGGAGGATGACAGCGGCGGGAACGCGGGGCCGACAGACGAGAAATCACGGAACGAAAATCGCCACAGAGAAACCGCTGGCTACTCGGCCGGTGCGGGTTCACTCCAGCTGATCAGACGGATTTCCTTCGCGGGCAGCGCACTGCCGGCCGGATCGCAGACCCGCACCTGGAACCGGTACCGCTGCGCCCAGTTCTCGGTCTGCTCGTTCTGGCAGACTTTGAGCAGAATCACATTGCGGCCCTGCTTCAGTTCCACGGGCACACGGTACTGGTCGAGCTTCATGCCGCGGTGATACTCCTCGCGGCCGAACAGCAGCTTCCCGTTGACCCACAGCTTCCAGGCATTCGGCGTGCCCAGGCGGATTTCTGCCTGCCTGGCTTCGGCGACATCCACTACCGTGGCGGCGTACACCACCGAACCCTTCCAGTTCTCCAGCTGCTCGGCCACATCGATAATGCCGTAATCGTCTTCGGTCTTCAGCGGCTGCCATTTGACTTCGCCCGACTGTCCGTCGTAAGTGGCATCGAAATCAACGCCCTTCTCCGGCGGGTACACGGCGGCGAAACCCACCTTGTCCTTATTGTCGAACGGGCCGACGACCTTCCACTGCGTCAGAAAACCGAAGTGCTGCTGCAGGTCGACTTCAATGCCGGCCTTCTTCAGGGCGGCGGAAATCGCTTTCACCTGATCGTCATCGACCGCGCCCTTCATGGCTTCCTGATACAGGGCAACGGCTTCCTTCTGCTGTTCCTCGCCGGTCAGCGCGGCGGCCGCGTCCATCCGCAGCTGCACGGCATCACGCCGCAGTTCGGGGCTGGGATCGGTGAGCAGTCCCTGCAGCAGTTCGGTCGCTTTAGTTTCATCCGACTGTTTCACCAGCTCGAAGGCCAGCCGGCGGGCCCGCGGGTGATGATCGGTGTCCTCGACGAATGCTGTCAGTTCTTCCACGGGCAGTTTGCTGCCAGCATCCACCGTACTGTCGGCGATGGACTCCACCGCACTGCGGAGCAGGTTCTGCGAGATAATCCCCGCGTCGGAAAAAGCCGACAGCACCGGCACAATGGCGGAGGCCGGCTGCTTCTGCAGTTCCTTCAGCGCCTGAACCGCCGGCACGTTGCCTTCGCCGTTCCCGCCGACAGCGGTGATGGTGGCGATCAGCTTTGCGGTCGCTTCGTCCGTGGCGGCGTCCTGATCGGCAGCACACACTGCAGCCGGCAGACAGGCCGCCAGCAGGAACAGCGTCAGCCCGCATCGTGCGTTGTTCGCAATACGATGACAAAGTGATCCGGCGGGATTCTTCCCGCCAGCAGTCTGGACGGCATGCATCAGAAGTCGCCTTCCCTCGTGATCTGTCACGATTTGATCTGCAGGACAATTTTCCGCAGGACTGTTCCATCCACCGAATTCACAGCAGCTGGCACCAGCCCATGATCGGGCGGAAGGCCCGAACCGGAGCGCCGGTACCGCACCGGATTCTAGCAGTCGCCTCATGTGATGTGAATGAATGCACCCGCCCGGAACCGCCGGCAGACTGTTCAGACGGGAGCAGCAGCGATGCCCAGCGCCTCCAGCCGTTCGGGCGGAACCCAGCCTTCGTCCGTCCAGCCACGGGCCTGGTTGTACTGCAGAATCATGTCCCACAGCCGCTCCCGCGACAGCACGGCGCCGCTGCTGGCACCGGCAGGCAGAGCCTGTGTGAAAAACCGCTCGGGCAGCCGGTCATCGGCCGGTTGCCAGCCCATGCGAATATTGAACAGTTTCTTCTGAGTGACGATCCGCTCGGCGGTCTGATTCAGTTCCTCAGAGGTGACATCCCAGCCGGTTACCAGCCGCAGCATCTCGGCCATCTCAGCCAGCCTGTCGTCGAACACACCTCGCAGAAATCGACACAGAATCAGCGCATCCATCAGGGCGGCTTCGTTCTCGGTGACAATCGCCGCTGCCACCGCCTGCCGCCCCGGTGCAAAGCGATCCGTCTCTGCAGAGAAATCGACCTGATACGCCCCGGAACGATTGTGATCGGCTCCGCGGGTGCCCACGGCGAAACCCAGAGCCATCGTCTGCAGTGCCCGCGGTTCGTAACCGGGCAGCTCCAGGCCTTTCACCTGCGGTGCAAAGTCTTCCGCCCCCTGGCCAATCTCCCGCGCGGCGGCCCGGCTGCCCTGTGCCAGCAGTTCACCCAGCCCCCTGCGGTGGGCAATCTGTTGTAACATGCCCAGCAGGGCCTGCCCGTTGCCAAAGGCCAGCGGTTCGCCATCGACCAGTCCGTCCCCATACCCGGCTGCCCGCAGCAGGCCCTTCTCGGCACATTCCATGGCAAAGGCAATGGTGCCGCCCGCACTGATCGTATCCAGCCCGGCTTCGTCGCAGTATGCCGAAGCAGCCAGTACCATTTCGGGATCAGCAATGCCGCACAGCGGTCCCAGGGCGAACAGATTTTCGTATTCCATTCGCACACCGCTGGCGGGTTTTCCTTCGGTCGATTGCCGGGGGAAGATGTGTTCGCAGCCAATAGTACAGGCTGCGCACGAGCGACGTGTTCGCTCGCCGGTGGCCGCCATCATGTCGGGAGACAGCTCGAGAGCCGCTTCAAACTCGCCCTGCTGAAAGTTGCGGGTGGGCAATGTTCCCAGCCGGTTGAAGGTCATCAGATTGCTGACCGTGCCCAGCTCGCGGTACTTCTCGGTGGCTGGCCCCAGCGACTTTTTCGACAGCTCCCGGCTGTACCGCGTCAGCTCTTTCGCGTGAGCATACGGCACGGTGCGATCACCCCGCACGGCAATCGCCTTCAGCTGTTTGGCCCCCATCACCGCTCCCAGCCCGCCCCGGCCGGCATGGCGACCATCGTGCGAGACGGTGGCATAGCTCACCAGGTTCTCGCCCGCCGGGCCAATCGCGGCCGTGCGGAAGGAAGCCCCCAGCCGGCTCGCCAGCTGCTGTTCCGTCTCGGGCAGGCTGCGGCCCCACAGATCGGTGGCGTCTTCAAACCGGACATTGTCCGGTTCAATCACCAGGCAGGTCGGCCGCACAGCACAGCCGGTGATGACAAATGCGTCGTACCCGGTTTTCTTACCCGAGATCGCAAAGCCGCTGGACGACAGCGAATCGTTCACGCAGCCCGTCAGCGGAGAACGGGCCATCACCGCGAACTTG
>JAGQPV010000597.1 GCA_020426545.1 Planctomycetaceae bacterium | reverse complement strand
GGACTGTTTCAGGGGGCCGGTCAGGTGGCGGACGGGCCTGCCTCGGCGCCGTATTCGGCCAGCACGGTTTTGCCCGCTTTGATTGTCTGACCGAGAACCGTGTGAATCTTGAGACAGTCTTCCCGGGGGATGACAAGTTCTGTCCGCGACCCAAGTTTGATCATGCCGAACTGCTCGCCCCGCTGGACTTCGTCTCCGGGTTTCAGCCAGCAGACGATCCGCCGGGCGATGGCGCCGGTAATCTGCCGGGCAATCATGCGGCGATGCGGTGCCTCGGTCGATTCGAGTCGAATGGCGAGCTGTTCGTTCTCCCGGGCCGATTCGGGCCTCAGGGCATTGAGATATTTGCCGGGACGGTACGTCAGCCCGATGATTCTCGCGGCAACCGGGCTGCGGTTGATATGCACGTTGAAGATCGACAGAAAAATGCCGATCTGCACGGCGGGGCCACCGATAAATCGTCGTGCTCAATCTCGCGGATTTCCACGACTTTGCCATCAGCGGGAGCCACCACCAGGCCGGGTTCCTGCGGAATGGTGCGCGGGGGATCGCGGAAGAACCACACGATCAGCAGGCCAATCACCGCGAACGTCAGCGACAGAACCCACAGCAGCGGCGCGGGCAGTGCGGGGACAAGATTCGTGCGGGCCAGCCATGCCAGGCCGGCGGCCGGGCCAAAGGTGCACAGCGAGAAGGCGAACAGCTCCGCCAGGCCAGCACGGGCAAATGGAATGGAATCCCGCCAGCGGAACGGATCGTCTTCCGGAGCCCACCAGTAGCCGTCCTGGTTGCGATAGTATTTCAGGTCGCGAGGGTCGAGCACCTCATGCGGGCAGCCGTTCCGTTCACCCTTCCGCAGGGCCTGCATCCGTTTCACATAACCGGGGCGAACCGCCTTCAGCCAGGCCCTGCGCAGATAGCCCCACGCCATTTCCATGTGGATGATCCAGCCTCCCCCCGGCTGGACGGTCGTCAGCTGCGGGTCCATGGGGTCGAGGGGAAGCCTGCCGGAGGAGCTGGCTGCAGCGGGCACCTGGCCTGCAGCCGGGCCTGCTGGAGACGCAGAGGAAGAGGTCGGCTGTGCGGAGACGGGCGAACCGCTGGTGGACGGAGGCTGCTGGCCGGGGGATTCAGAATCATTCATCGCGATCGGACGGAACTCCTGGAGGGGGAGACAGACTCCCTGTGCTGTCACTTCCTGAACAGTAATTCTACCGCTTCGGCACCGGTTGGGCGAATGACCCGGCTCCGCGAGCAATGGCAGGCCGGTACGTGGCAATGTATGCTGGCAGACGGCTGATCGGCATGCCTCTCTGCCGGGATTCCGCCTGCCCTGTTAACAGAGGTGAATGTCTTCCATGGCCGAGGAACTCGTGGAAAACCGCACGACAGACAGCAAACCGGCCGGCCCGGCGGGGGAATCGACCCCCGGGCGGATTCTGGTCCGGCTGCTGATTGCCGTAATCGTGGCTGGCCTGGCTTTCGCCGGCTGGCAGCTGGGACAGCTGGAATCGACCGAGGCCCGCCTGGCCCGTGGCCAGGAACACCTTGCTCTGGGAGAACTCGGACAGGCACGACGGATTGCCGAGGAGGTTCTGGCGGACGAGCCGGATTCCGAAACGGCCCTGCTGCTGGCCGCGAATATCAGCGAACGGTCTGGAGAAATCGACCACGCACTGGCGCTGCTGGAGCGAATCAGCGACAGCGGTTCGGCGGAGGCCGTGCAGGCCCGCCAGCTGGCGGCGACGTTTCTGCTGAATGTGAAACTGCAGCCCACTCCCGCTGAGGAACAGCTGCGCCGCGCTTATGAAATGGCTCCTGAAAATGCCCGTGTGAACGAGCTGCTGGCGTTCATGCTCGGGTTTCAGGCCCGTTTTCATGACATGGTGCCGTTCCGCCTGCGAGCGATCGCCCTGCTGCCGCCGGATTCCACGCCGCTGTTTTCCCTGTGCCTGGGCGAGAATGCCCTCGAAAATCCGGAGCTGGTGCTGCAGCTGGCGGAAAAGGCGGGCGGAGATCCTGGAGCCCTGGTCGCAGCCAGCCGGATGAAGATGGAAATGCAGCAGTTCGAGCAGGCGGCCCGGCTGGCTCAGGTGGCCCGGCAATTGCGGCCCAGGTGGCCCATTGCCGCTGTTCGCGAGGGGCAGGCCCTGCTGAAAATCGGCGAGCCAAAGCGATTCGCCCGCTGGAGCCGGAGCCTGACGGACCACGACCGCACGCATCCGCTGGTCTGGTATGTTCTGGGGCAGTTTGAAGAGGACGCGGGTAACCGGGAAGAGGCTGCCCGCTGCCTGTGGGAATGCGTTCGCCGCGACCCGAACCATCAGCGCAGCTGCTATCAGCTGGGGCAGATTCTGACGGCACTGGGCCGTCCGGGCGATGCCGAGCCGTTCCTGAACCGTTCCCGCCAGCTGGAAGCCTGCGTGCGGGCGGCGGAAGTCGCCCACCACCTGCAGCAGCCTGAAAGCAGTCTGAAAGCCTCGACCGTGGCGGAAAGTCTCGGCCTGCTGCGGGAGGCGCTGGGCTGGGCTCGACTGGCGGCGAAGCTCGCGCCGGGAATGGGCTCCGCACAGGAGAGGATCGTCCGGCTGCAGCCGCTGGTGGCTGATCTGCCGTGGAGCCGGAATGTCTCCGGCAGCTCTCCGGCGGAAACGGTCGACCTCAGCGATCTGCCTCTGCCGGATGCCGGCCGCTCTCCGCGGGAAACCAGTCCCTCAGCGGGAATGGTCGCGGAAGCCGGGGCAGCGGGAATTCGCTTTGCAGATCAGGCGGAGGCCGCGGGCCTGAAATTTCAGTACTACAACGCCGGTTCCCCCGCTGAGGATGGGCTGGTGCTGATGTACGAAGTCGTGGGGGGCGGGGCCGCCGTGCTGGATTTCGATCAGGACGGCACTCCCGATATTCACTTCTCCCAGGGCAGCAACTGGCCGCCCGATCCCGCGCAGCGGGAGTACCTGGACCGGATGTTCCGTAACACGGGCGATGGCCGCTACGAGGATGTCACGGATGTCTCGCTGCTGCTGGAACCCGGTTTCAGCCAGGGATCCGCGGCTGGCGATATCAATCAGGATGGCTTCCCCGATCTGTACGTGGCCAGCATCGATGGCAACCGGCTGTTTCTGAATAACGGAGACGGCACCTGGAGCGACATCACCGCCGAAACCGGCACCGCGGGCAACAGCAACACGGCCAGTGCGCTGGTGGCCGATGTGAATGCCGACGGGCTGCCCGATATTTACGAAGTGAACTACCTGGCCGGCGACGATCTGTTTACGCGGGTATGCGGAGACAGCTCGGGCTTCCGGGCCTCGTGCCTGCCGCACCTGTTTCCGCCCGCGGGGGACCGGCTGTACCTCAACCGGGGTGATGGCCGCTTTGAGGATGTGACGGATTCCTCGGGTATCGGGCAACTGGCCGGGAAAGGGCTGGGCATCGTCGCCTGGGCACCCGCCGGGGACGGACAGCTGGTGCTGTTTGTGGCGAACGATATCGGCCCGAATTTTCTACTGGTCAACGAGGCGGCCGCGGGCGAGACGCCCCGGTTCTCCGAACAGGCGATTCTGGCGGGAGTGGCCCTCAACCGCGACGGGCGACAGGAATCGAGCATGGGGGTCGCTGCTGGCGATGTGGATGGCGACGGATTGCTCGATCTGTTCGTGACCAATTTCGACGATGAAACCAACACGCTTTATCGTCAGCAGCCGGGCCTGCTGTTTGCCGACAATACCGAACAGTTTCAGCTGGCTGCCAAACCCCAGGCGAACGTGGGCTGGGGCGCGCAGTTTGTCGATGCGGATCTCGATGGCCGGCCCGACCTGTTCTTCACCAATGGCCACGTGAACGATATGCGACGGCAGGGCCGCCCGTTTCAGATGCCGGCCCAGGGCTTTCGCAACATGGGGAATGGCGGGTTCCA
>JAGQPV010000596.1 GCA_020426545.1 Planctomycetaceae bacterium | reverse complement strand
TCCACGTGCTGACGGCTCAGCCCTTCCACCGGCCCTCCCGCGGTTCGTATAATTGACGTCGGCAGCGTGCCTGGCACACTGGTCTGCCGCAGGAATCGTCCCTGCATTTCACTTACTACCGGCCGGCCCTGGCGGTTCCGGCTCGACAGCTGATGCCGGATTCACGAGGGACAGCCTCACCGGATCCGGCGGGAACCAGGCTGTTTGCCGGTATCGGCCGCTGAAGGAGATTCGGCCATGAATGTCAGTCTGTCACGACCGGATGTCACCAGTCTGGTCTTTCATGTCTACGATCGTTCGGTCCATCCCGAGCTGTTCCGCATGAGCAGCGAACGGGAGATCTGCTTCGATCGTTACACCGCCGTGATCCGCATCTGCGATGCCGGCCACACGGTCTCGTTTCGCACTGGCGACACGACCCTGACGGAAGTCTGCTCCACCAGCGACCAGCCACTGCCTCAACGGCACCGCCTGCTGGAGCGGCGGCTGCGGGGCTGCCGGACGGAAGAACTGCGGCTGAAATGCGGACTGCATTATCAGGTCAGCTTTCAGCTGGAACAGGTGGACCCGGGTGTGTTCCATGGCCTGCATGAAGAACTGCAGATGGATTTCAACCGGGCCGAGCTGTCCAGCCGCTTTCCCGCGGCCAGTCGCCTGCAGCCGGACGGGCTGAGCATCATCCGGGCGGAAGCCGGACCGGAAAGCCTGCTGATTCACACCTCGCACACCTTCCCGGAACGATTTCTGATTGCGAAGTCGCAATCGCTGATTGAACTGTAGAGCCCGGTTGCAGCCCGCATCACCATCGGGCGGAAACGTGCAGGCAGAAGACCAGATTGAATTCGCCACAGGCAGGCAGACAGGATGCCGGCCGGACCCGCAGGACGCACCCTGAGACCAGCCACTGGTGCCCGCGGGAGCCTGCCCCATGCTCTTTGATTCTGCTGAGTTCAGTCCGCCGCGGGTCGGTGATGACCCGACCGGTAATGACCCGACTGGCGCTTCCCTGGCCGGTTCGCTTCCTCACGGTTCGCACCGGTGTGGTTCCCCGCTGCACGGTTCACAGCAGCCCCGTTCACTGGTCGGCCTGATTGCGGCCGCTGCTGCTCTGGTCACCATGTTCGCCGGGCCGGGAGATTCCGAAGCGGGTGTTCCCGACAGTGGCAGCCGGGCTTATGGCGGCAGCCCGTATTACGGACGGGAAATGTACTCCCGGCGGTATGGCCCGATCGCCGGCCCCGACCTGCGGCACGACTACCGTTATCAGGGACTGGGCAGCTACCGCGACCTGCGAAGTCAGCGGGACGCCGGAGTCGCGGGCAGCCGGTATGCCCGGCCGCATTACACCGGGCACGGCCTGTACCGCCGGCTGTATGCCAGCCCGGCCGGCTTTGGCTGGGGTGCGTATGCCGGGTGGGGCCTGGGCAGTTACTCTCCGAAGTATCCCTACGGACCGGGACATTTCTACGGTCATCCCTATTACGACAGACACAGCTACGGACGCGTGTTCGGCAGAGTCTGGCCCGGATACCCGACGTATCTGAACGCTGGCGGAGATCCCGACGGAGCCGGTTTCCGATTCTATGGTGCGGAACATCTGGAACCGCAGCATCGCCGGGGCAGGGCACATCAGCCGTACCGGGACAGCGGCAGCTGGTAGAGCGGGCCACTTTCTCCTGGCTGTATTTCTCCAGACATCCTTTCCCACGGGTCAGCTTCCGCATGGCCGGGTTCCGCCGGGTTCCGCCGGCCTCTGCAAATTGACGTTTCCTCCGGCCACCCGTATGCTGAGTTGCGGCAGCATGTACGTCCGCTCGCCCGTTCCGGTCCGTCGCCCTCGCGTCATCCTGAACAGCGAACGTGGCGGCGATGCAGAGAGCTGCCGGCACCACACGGGTTCCGCGGGACAGGCTGGCTTCACAGCTGGCACCGGCGACTGACAATCCCTCCCTTATCGAAAGACCGCCCCCATGAAATTCCCCCACCTGCTGACTGCGGCAGCCACGTTCAGCCTGCTGATTCCCGTTCTGTCTCTGGCAGCAGCCGAGAAAGCAGAACTCAAGGAAGGCGATGCGGCTCCGAAGTTCACCGCGAAAGACGACACCGGTAAAGACTGGAAAGCGGAGGATGTGTACGGGAAGAAGATCGTGGTGATCTACTTCTACCCGGCCGACCTGACTGGTGGCTGCACGAAGCAGGCCTGCGGTTTTCGGGACGACATGACGGGGCTGAAGGATAAAGGCATCGAAGTCGTGGGAGTCAGCGGAGACTCCGTCCGCAATCACCAGCTGTTCAAGAAGGTTCACGATCTGAACTTCACTCTGCTGGCGGATGAAGACGGCTCGGTGGCCAAAGCCTTTGACGTCCCGCTGCGTGCCGGCGGTGAAATCACCCGCCAGATCGACGGGGAAGATTTCGTGCTGAAGCGGGGCGTGACCGCCGAGCGGTGGACCATTATCGTCGATAAGGAAGGCAAAGTGGCCCGCCGGTACAAGGTGAAGGATGCGGCCGGCGACAGCCAGAACATCCTGAAGGCCATTGCCGAACTGCAGTGAGCCCGGCGGGGACCGCGGGGAGAACGTCCCCCGGGGGCAGTTCAGTATGCTGTCTCACACTGGCGGTCCGATTCAAAACGTTTAGAAATCTGTACGTTGCGCCGGTGGAATCTCTCGACTCTGCCGCGCCGAACACCTAGCATAGGTGCGTTACCGACTGGTGCGGCACATGTGCGAAACCAGTCGCGTTGCGGAAAGGTTTCAGCTGCCTGTCCCGCCCGCAATCACCGCGATCGAATCCCGATGGAGGACTGACTCGATGAAGAATGTTCTGGTTGTTGCTTCGGCTCTGCTGCTCGCTGCAGCAACAAGCGCCAATGCTGGCGATCTGAAGTCCGGCCTGCAGGTCGGCGAATTCCCCGGCGCATTCAACGTGCTGGACTGCACCGGCCCGGCCAAGGGCAAGAGCCTGTGCTACCGTTGCCGGTACGGCGGCAAGCCGGTGGTGACGATCTTCACTCGCAGCATCGATGAGAACGTGACCAAGCTGGTGAAGGAAGTGGATTCCACGGTGGGTGCGAATCAGGAAAAAGACCTGAAGGCATTCGTCGTGCTGCTGACCGATGACCCGGATGCCGCCGAACCCCAGCTGAAGAAGCTGGCCAAGGACGCCGGCATCTCCGAGAACGTGCCGCTGACCGTCTTCGATGGCGAAGCCGGTCCTCCGGAATACAAGATCAGCAAGGACGCCGGCGTGACCGTCATGCTGTGGGTCAAGTCCGACGTGAAGGCCAACTACGCCTTCGAGAATGGCAAGCTGGATGCTGCTGGCGTGAAGACCATCATTGGCGACACCAGCAAGATCCTCGAGTAATACGCCAGTCTGCTGAGTATGAAGATCCCTCGGGTCGGCAGGAAAGCCTGCCGACCTTCCTGCCTGGGAAACGAAACAGTTCATCACCCTGAGGGTTCTGCCCGTCGGGAAAGATTGGCCCCGTTTCGTTAACCGCCGTTCCCGTAACCCACATGGCATACGGGTATTAGCCTGTTGCAGGCAGCTGATTCGACGCCCGTCGGTTTCCGGCGGGCGTTGTTCTTGCGCGGCGGGCAGTTTTCAGATCGCTGTCTCCGGGAGCACTCGGCCCCTGGTTCCCGGCGGCAGGAACGGTGTCCTTCTGAAGTGCTGCTGCTCCAGCACCGCCGGTCTCCTGTCCGCGGCTCTGTACCGGGCCGGAGCCTGCCTCCGCGATGCAGACAGGCAAAGTCCACAGAACCACACCTCTGCCATATTGACCACTGGTTGAAAGCAGAGGCACCGGCGGTTATAAGCGAATCTGGATGTATTCGCCGACTTTCAGCAGGCTGGCCTCCTGGACGGTCTGCCTGGCCGGCAGTCACCTGAGGACAGGCGGGATGCCTCAG
>JAGQPV010000595.1 GCA_020426545.1 Planctomycetaceae bacterium | reverse complement strand
CATCCACGGTGCGTTCTGTGAAACGGGTGCAGCCCTGCAGCTCAAAAGTGTCTGGCAGCTGACCGACTGGTAACACTCCCTCCGCTGGTGGCCCGTGTCGCTCAAGTCAGTCAGTTTTTCCGCGTCTTGAGTCGCTCGGGGCCTTAGTGGAAACAGAGAAGGTAACGACCATGAGCACGATGCTGCAGTGGCCTGGCCGATTCCGGATTCCAGCAGGTCGACTTCCCATGGTGGCCTCCGGGTTGATTCTCACGCTGTTGTGCTGCGGCTGTGGCGACACCGAAGGGGATCAGCCGGCAACAGCAGTGCAGCCCGTGGAAAAGGCTGAGACGGCCGCCACCGAACCTCCGCCGAAGCCTCCCGAGCCGGCGAAGCCCGACCCGGCCGAACTCTGGCAGAAACAGGCTGCTGAGGCGGAGGCCGCCCTTGCCGTCGAAGAGTACGACGAAGAGTCATTGGCTGCGGCGCAGGAGCAGGTCGGTTCCCTGCGGGCTTTGCTCGAAGAACAGGAGATGCCGCCGGAAGGCTGGCAGGAACAGCTGGCTCTGATGGAGAGCGAGCTGAAAATCCGACGTCGCAAACTGGAAAACCGCCGCAGAGACGAACTGCTGGCCGAAGCGCAGAAGCTGCTCGACGCGGGAGATTACGAAGGGGCAACCAAAGCGCTGGGAGAAGTCACTCGACAGGCCCCCACCGACGAGCAGCGGCAGCAGTCGGCCGCGATTTCCAGTGAGATCGAGCAGCGTCGCCGCGCCCGTCGTGAACTGGGTGCATGGATGCAGCTGCTGGCGCACGATCGCAGTAAAAAGGAAGGCGATGTGCGGACAGCCCAGCTGCAGCTGGCCCGCAAACCGGAAATCGCCCTGCCGCTGCTGCTGGAAGCCGTTCAGAAGGTCGATCAGCCGCATCTGGTGGCGAACTCACTCGAACTGCTGGTGCAGCTCCGCCGCCCGGAACAGGCCCTGAATTCCGCCCTGGGAGTGCTGGGCCGGCCGGAACAGAAGCAGAACTGGCCTGATGCCATTCGCGCCATCGAGCGGGCGAAGCAGAAAGGTGCGGGGCCGCTGCTGCTGAAGCTGGTGCTGGAGTCGAAAGATGCCACGCAGCGGGCGGCTGCCCTGGATGCTCTGGCCGGCGTGCCGGATCCCCCCGTGGAAACCGTGGTGGCTCTCCTGCCGCTGCTTTCCTCGGCGGATGCCGACCTGACGGCAGCGCTGCGGGCCGTCCTGCGGGCCGTACAGGTTCACGATCAGTTCGACCTCGATGCCCGCCGTGGTTATCCCGCCGATCTGACAGAAGAACAGCAGCAGTTGCTGAATGCGCTGCCCGGCCGTCTGAAGGAGATCATGGCCGCCGCGGGCGAGGGCAGCAGCGAACACGAGCAGGAAGCGGCCCGGGTGGCACAGACGCTGGCGGTCGTACTCCGACAGATTGCACCAGCCCCGCTGGAAAACCTGAAGGTGCTGACCGTCGTCGCGGAGGAGGAAGATGGCCCGGCAGCTGCGGTGCTGGACGGGATCTGGAATTCCGTCGAACTGAATACCATGTGGCGGCACCCCATCGGTTCGCGGGCCTCCATCATTCTGGATCTGGGGGAAGTCAGGACGGTTACCGCGGTGAAGATCTGGAACTTCAACCAGCAGGGGGGAGCTTACCGTGGCTGGAAAGAGGCGGAAGTCTACGTCAGCGAAACACCGACCGCCCTGCGACCGGTGACCACCGGTATTGTGCTGCAGGCCCCGGGCGCGGCCGACACCCCCGATTACAGCACGGTCATTCCCGTACCGGCGGTTCGTGGGCGGTATGTCACGCTCAAGGCACGCAGCCTGTGGAACCCGAACACCTACACCGGCCTGTCCGAAGTGCAGGTCATTGGCTTCTGATTCCGAGCCCGGAAGCGAGTGGTGCTGCCAGGTGGCAGAACCGCTTTGATTCGCGGGAATCCCGCAGAAAGACCGCACCGCTGAGGCCACAGCACGGCCGCGGCCGAATCAGCACAGAGCAGGCAGTTGGCAGCCAGCGGGCATTGGCGACCACATGTCGGACGGAGAGACCGTGTCGCGGTTACTGCCTTCAGCGGGTGAATCCGCGGGAACACGGCCCGGGTCAGGTCCGGAGCAGATTGTGCTCCGGGGGGTGCGGGTCAATAATCTTCGCGGCATCGATCTTGATCTGCCGACCGGGCAGGTGATTGCCATCACAGGCCGCAGCGGCTCCGGTCGCAGCAGCCTCGCTCTGGGGACGCTGTTTGCCGAATCGCAACGTCGATACATCGAAGCCTTTTCCACGAAGGCCCGTCGGTTTCTCGATCGCATCGAACGACCGGATGCCGATCAGATCGACCATCTTCCACCGGCCATTGCTGTCCGGAATCTGCCGAGCGGCAATGCGGGTTCCGCCTCAACTCTGGCCAGCCTGACCTGCCTGCTGGATCACATCCGCCTGCTGTATGCTCGAGCTGGTGAGGTGTTCTGCCCGGGATGCGGAGCCAGAGTCCGCAGTGATTCGGCGGAACAGATCGCCGCAGCCGCGGAGCAGCTTCCCGACGGACAGCGGTATCAGGTGGCTTTCCCGGTTCTGCTGCCGGCTGACGGAGTGACTGTCGCTCCCCGGACTGCTGCCGCAGGGTTCGGGACACCTGACAGTCTGCCCCGCGTACGGGCTGCCACCCGGGAGGAATTGCTCGGCGAAGGGTTCACCCGCATTTCCCTTGAGGAACCAGTCGTTCTATCGGCAGCGGCTGCTTCGGCAACGCCCCTCAACCCTGCTGGTGTCAGAAAGGCCTGGGTCATTGTTGATCGGCTGGTCGGCGGAAAATCGTCGCCTGGCCGGCTGACAGACAGTATCGAACAGGCACTGTCGGCGGGCGAAGGGACGATGGCCCTGCTGCTGGAGCCCGCGGAGGGCACCGGGAACACGGCCCCGACCGTTGCAGGGAACGAAACGGTTCTGCTCGATGGTCGCCAGTGGGAGATCTGGCCGTGGTGCCGTGGCATGACCTGTGCCCGATGCGGTTATACCTGCCTGCAGCCGGAGCCGAATCTGTTCAATTTCAGCTCGCCAGCGGGTGCCTGCCCGAAATGTGAGGGCACTGGATCGGTGCGGCAGATGCCAGCCGGCAGGGCCAGCCAGCGGAAAACTTCGCGCGGCTCGACCAGTGCAAGAAGCGGAACCCGGCCTACCACACCGGCTTCAGCAGGCCAGAAAGCCAGCTGGCAGCCCTGCCCGGCCTGCCACGGAGAGCGGCTTCGTCCGGAGGCCCGCGCCATTCAGATTGCGGGCGTCAACCTGCCCGCTCTGTGCCGGCAGACGGCCTCGGAGGTGACGGACTGGCTCTCATCGTTCTCCCCGGAACAGCCAGCAGGCTCCCGGAGCGATCTGCAGCCGGTGCTGCAGGAACTGACCTCGCGGCTGAACCGGCTGCGGGAAGCGGGCCTGGGGTATCTCCCGCTGAGTCGCTCCCGCGCGGGGCTCTCCACGGGCGAAACGGTGCGGGCCGGGCTGGTGGCGGCCCTGTCCTCTTCGATGGTCAACACTCTGTGCGTGCTGGAGGAACCTTCGGCCGGGCTCCACCCGCATGACGTCCCCGTGGTCTCCCGATTGATTCGCCAGCTGCAGCGGGCGGGCAATTCCGTGGTGATGATCGAACACCACCCGCAGCTCATTGCGGAAGCCGATTACGTGGTCGAACTCGGCCCTGGTGCCGGGACGAACGGCGGTCAGGTGGTGGCTGCGGGCACCCTGCCGCAGGTTCTCAATCTGCCCGAAACGCTGACAGCTGCCAGTCTGGCGAATGGGAAACGAAGTTCTTCCGCAGCGGCCACCCCGCCAGCGGCACCACCTCAGGCCGGCGGGCCGGTCAGTGCAGGCGACGTATCACCGGGCAGGCACTGGTTGAAACTGCGCGGGGCACGGACTG
>JAGQPV010000594.1 GCA_020426545.1 Planctomycetaceae bacterium | reverse complement strand
GCCACTGCAGGCTGTCGAGCCGCCCGCGGTGCAGGACGCGGCCTGGGTGCGAAACCCGGTCGACCGGTTCATTCGGGCGAAGCAGGAGTCGGCCGGGGTGCAGCCCAACGGCCTGGCTGACCCGCGAACGCTGATTCGCCGGGCCTCGTTCGACCTGGTGGGCCTGCCGCCCACTCCGGCGGACGTCGAACAGTTTGTCGCACGGCATGCCGAGGACCCGGAGGCCGCCTGGACGGAACTGGTGGACCGTCTGCTGGCCAGCGAGCACTTCGGCGAGCGGTGGGCCCGGCACTGGCTGGATGTGGTGCGGTACGCCGAGAGCAACGGTTACGCCTTCGACCGCGACCGGCCCAACGCCTGGCACTATCGCGATTTTGTGATTCGCGCCTTCAACAGCGACATGCCGTGGAACGAGTTCGTGACACTGCAGCTGGCGGGCGATCTGATCACCGACGTCAACGTGCAGACGCGGGAGGAATCCGAAGCGGCCGTCAATCGCATTGCGGCCACCGGTTTCATTGTGGCCGGGCCCTTCACCACGCAGCAGACCCAGAAGGAGCGTGAGCGGAGCCGGTACGAACAGCTCGACGATATGATTCATACGATGGGCACGTCGCTACTGGGGCTGACGGTCGGTTGCAGCCGCTGTCATACCCACAAGTTCGACCCGCTGCCGATTGGCAACTACTACAGCCTGGCAGCCTGCTTTGCCGACGTGGGCTTCGCCGACACGCCGATTCACAGTCACCCCGAGGTGTACCGGGCGGAGCTGGCCGAATACACGGCGGCCCACAACCCGCTGGTGCAGGCCCGTGGCGAGTACGAACAGCAGCAGTTGCCGGCAAAGTTCGACCAGTGGCAGAAATGGCGGGCAGCCAGGGAGGCCGCAGTTGCGGAGGCAGCACAGAAAGCACGCCAGCCCGTGGTGGCCCGCCGCCCGGCTGAACCAGCCGCCGGGCTGACCCTGGGCGTGTGGCAGCACATCGGCCCGTTCACAGCGAGTGATTTCAATGTGGCGTACGATGAGAGTTTTCCGCCCGAAGCCGGCATCGACCTGGCCGCCACGTATGAAGACGGCAAGCTGAAGTGGACACCGCAGCCCGAGTGGACCGACGGAACCGCCCACAACGAGGTGCTGACCGGCCAGCGGTGTGCCAACTACCTGTATCGCACGATTGACTCCCCTGCCCCGCAGACGGTGGAGCTGTCGCTGGGGAGCGACGATGCCCTGCGGGTGTGGGTCAACGGTCGCCCGGTGGTGGAGAAAAAGGTGGGCCGTAATACGGCAGCCGCCGACCAGGAAAAGGTGACAGTTCAGCTGGCCGAGGGCCGCAACGAACTGCTGTTCAAAGTCGTCAATAACGGCGGGAAAACGGGGTTCTACTTCCACACCCGCGAAGGCCAGCCGCCAGCCGACATTGCGGCCATTCTGCAGAAGCCGGCCGATCAGCGGAACGAGGCGGAACAGAAAAAGGTTCGCGACTGGCACCAGGGTTACGACAGCGGCTGGCTGGCCCTGAATGCGGCTGTCCTGCGGCACGAGAAAGCAAAGCCCCAGCCCGAACTGACCCAGGTCTACGCCGCCCGCCAGCGGGGCGGGACGTATCAGTTCGGCGAGAACACATACAGGGTGTTCCACCTGCTGCGGGGCAACGCCGACAACAAACAGGACGAGGCGGAACCCGGCTTCCTGCAGATTCTGATGCCCGGCGACGATGGAGCCGCTCAGTGGCTGGCCGCGGAGAAGAAAGCGGAAGCGGACGCCAGCCCGCCAGCTGTCGCCCCGAGGCTGGCCCTGGCCAGCTGGCTGGCTGACGAACACAACCCGCTGACTGCCCGGGTAATGGTCAATCGGCTGTGGCAGCATCACTTTGGCCGGGGCATTGTCAGTTCGCCGAACAACTTCGGCACGGGAGGCAGCCCGCCCAGCCATCCGCAGCTGCTGGACTGGCTGGCCACCCGCTTCATGGAAGGCGGCTGGAAGCTGAAATCGATGCACCGGGAGATCCTGCTCTCCAGCACCTGGCAGCAGAGTTCGCGGGCCACTTCCGAAGGGCTGGCCACCGATCCCTCCAACGCGCTGCTCTGGCGGTTCCCCATGCGGCGGCTGTCGGCCGAGGAACTGCGGGATTCCATTCTGAAGGTAAACGGCAGCTTCAACCCGAAGATGGGCGGCCCCGGCTTCTACCCGATCATTCCTCCGGAAGTTCTGGCCGGTCAGTCGCGGCCCGGCAACGGGTGGGGCAGTTCCTCTCCTGAAGAACGCGCCCGGCGGGCAATTTACATTTTCGTGAAACGCTCGCTGGTCGAACCGCTGCTGGCCGATTTTGACTTTGCCGATGTCGATGCCACCTGCCCGGTGCGGTTTGTCACCACACAGCCCACGCAGACGCTGGGGCTGCTCAACAGCGAGTTCATCAACCGTCAGGCCAGAGTGTTCGCCGCATTCCTCCGAGAGCAGGCTGGCGATCAACCGGCAGACCAGGTGGCTCTGGCACTGTCCCGGGCATTCCAGCGGCATCCGCAGCCACAGGAAATTCAGCGGGGCGTCGAGCTGATGGAATCGCTCGTTCGCGATGGGACCACCACCGACGACGCGCTGCGGTACTTCTGCCTGCTGACTTACAACTTCAACGAGTTCCTGTACCTCGACTGAGACCGGCATTCGCAGCGACCGCTGGAGCCCTTCCAGCCCGACTGCGCGGGGAGAGAACGAACATGAATCACAGCAGCTTCTGCGGGCGAACCCGCCGGGAATTTCTGTGGCAGTCCGGCGCGGGCTTCACCGGAACCGCTCTGGCCGGGCTGCTCAGCGAGGATGGATTCTTCAGCAAACCGGCCGGCGCTGCTGAAGCGACGGACGGGCAGCCCGCCGGGTGGAATAACCCCCTCGCCCCCAAAGAACCGCATTTCCCGCCGAAGGCGACTTCGGTCATCTTCCTTTACATGTACGGCGGCCCCAGCCACATCGACACGTTCGACTACAAGCCGAACATGAAAGGGATGGACAACAAAACCGTCGACGTGGAGACCTTCGGCCGCGGCGGCAGAAGAAACCAGGGGCGAATTGTCGAACCCCGGTGGGACTTCCAGCAGTACGGCGAATGTGGCAAGTGGATCTCCGACCTGTTTCCCCACCTGGGTCAGGAGGCCGACGAGATTGCCTTCCTGCATTCCATGACGGCCGACTCGCCGATTCATGGTTCCGCCATGCTGATGATGAACAGCGGGCGGATCTTAAGCGGCAGCCCCTGCCTGGGTTCCTGGGTGACATACGGCCTGGGCAGCATGAACCAGAACCTGCCCGGCTTCGTGGTGCTCATCACCGGCCAGGTGCTCGGCGCGGGCAACAGCGCCTGGGGCAGCGGCTTCCTGCCGACCATTCACCAGGGCATCGAGTTCCGCAGCCAGGGCGACCCGGTGCTTTTCCTGTCGAATCCGAAGGGCATCGATCCCGCCGGACGCCGTGAGGTGGTCGATACCGTCAATGCGCTCAACCAGATCCAGCTCGCCGACGTCCGCGATCCCGAGATCGCTACTCGCATCGGCCAGTATGAGATGGCCTACCGGATGCAGAGTTCCGTGCCGGAGCTGATGGACATCGACAGCGAGCCCGCCGCGATCCACGAGATGTATGGCACCGAGCCCGGCAAGACGAGCTTTGCCAACAACTGCCTCCTCGCCCGCCGCCTCGTGGAGCGCGGGGTGCGCTTCGTCCAGCTCTTCGATCAGGGTTGGGATCACCACTGCAATGTCTTCGGGTCGCTTCCCAAGAAGGCGAAGGAGGTCGATCGTCCCGTCGCCGCCCTGATCAAGGATCTCAAGATGCGCGGCCTGCTCGACGATACCCTCGTGGTCTGGTCGGCGGAATTTGGCCGCACCCCCATGGCCCAGGGCCAGAACGGTAGCGGTGAAGTGACCAAGGC
>JAGQPV010000593.1 GCA_020426545.1 Planctomycetaceae bacterium | reverse complement strand
GGGTGGACGGCGGCCTGCATCTCCGCTCGGCCTGAGGCACTCAACTCTGTCTGAGACAAACACGCCATGGCAGATTCAGGCGGGACGCTTCTGACTGATCTGTTCCTGCTTCGGCGTACTGCGAACCGCTTCGCGGGCACGGCCCATCCGGCCCTGACGCTGCTGTTCGACGGCATTGAGCAGGCGCGACAGCTCAATCGGCAGAATATCCGACTGCTCTGCCTGGAAGGTGCTGCGAATCGCCTCGAGGGATTTGTGTTCGCGGAACAGCAGACGATAGGCCCGCTTGATGATGGCGATGGTGTCGTCCGAAATTCCGGCCCGCCGCATGCCCACCACATTAATCGTGCGGATGGTGGGATTATCGCTTCCCGCGGCCAGCATGTAGGGCGGGATATCGTGCGGTACGCGGCAGCCGCCACTGACGAAGCTCAAAGTGCCCAGCGTCGAGAAGTGGTGCACCACCGAGTTACCGGAGACGATGGCTCCATCGTGAATATGCACATGACCGCCGAGCAGCACACCATTGACCAGAATCACATGGTTGTGAATCCAGCAGTTGTGGGCCACATGGCTGTTGGCCATCAGCATGTTGTGATTGCCGATGCGGGTGACGTGGTCTTCTTTCTCCGCGCCCCGGTTGACGGTGACGCCTTCACGGAAGAGGTTATTGTCGCCGATTTCCAGCCGGGTGCGGCTCGCACGGTAGCTGGTATCCTGCGGTTCGCCACCGATGACGCAGCCCGGGAAAAACCGGTTCCGCTGACCGATCTCGGCATCGCCGATAATTGTCACGTGGCTGTCGAGTGTGCAGCCATCGCCAAGGGTCACGTTCGGCCCCACGACACAGAACGGGCCGATGGTCACATCGTCGCCAATTTGTGCTTCCGGAGCGATATCAGCAAGCGGGGAGATCCGAGTGGACATTCACTTGTGCCTCTGATGGGGAAGCCATACGCAGATGAGCTTCGTGGGTGCTGGAAATGCCTCAGAATCGGGTCGGCCGGGTGATGGGGAAACGGGCCGCATGTCACGCTGAGCAGGCCGGAACTGCGGTCAGTCTCAGCTGGCCTGATCTGCCCGGGCGAGCAGTCAGGCAACATGCCGGCCGGCGGTCCCTCCTCCTGTGCCGTATTTCAGTCGAATCATCCGGATCACTTCACGGTTCATCGCGTGGCCCGTCCGCCAGGCACTGAAGTGCCCCTGCAGATCGCAGCCGGCCAGCGCGAAATCGCCAATGCAGTCCAGCAGTTTGTGTCTGGTGCATTCGTCTTCGCAGCGCAGTTCGTTCTCGATGACACCATTCTGGCCGAAAACCAGCACGTTCTGCGGCGTCATCCGCAATCCGTAACCCCGGCTCTGCAGGGCCGTGACTTCGCTTTCGCAGACAAATGTCCGGGCGAAGGCAATTTCCCGCAGGAAGGTTTCCGGAGTAATTTCGACGGTCAGATTTCCGGACGGAACCGGAGAACCTTTCCCGTAATCGAGGTGGTAGCTGATGGCCGGGCTCGTCTTCCGCAGCGGGCGGACTGCCAGTTCCTGGGTTCCCTCCGCGGAAGCCAGATCAAAGGGCTGATCGACCACCAGGCACAGCCGCGGGGCATCCAGTTCGGTCCGGCCGGCTTCCAGCAGCGTTTCGGCAAAGGGCAGGGCCGAGCCATCTCCGGCTGGTGGTTCCGGGGCATCGAGCTGAACCAGGCAGTTGTCGATCTGCAGGCCGGCCAGAGCCGCGAGCACGTGCTCGGTGACTTCCACCGTAGCCCCGCCCGCAGCCAGAACCGTTCGCCGGGGCCGCTCGATCGCGTATTCAATCAGGGCGGGAATCCGCGGAGAACCCGCCAGATCGGTCCGTTCGAACTGAATACCGAAATCGGGCCCGGCGGGCAGAAACCGCAGGTTCACATCGGCTCCACCGAACATGCCGATCCCGGACATCCCGGCTTCGCGGGAAATTGTGTTCTGCTGGCGGTGCGCCGTCTGCACCGGGGAACCGCCGAAGTATGAAGCATGGTTCATCAAAGTGCTCCCGACGCTGCCGGCAGCGGGCTGTACCCGCAGCTGATGTTGCGGACACAGCCTGCCGCCGGAACAAGCCGGCTGGTGACAGGGCCTGTCTGAAGGTGCTGCCTGAAGGTCTTCGTCAGCTGAAGGCGGATCGAAATCCGGCCGGGTCTGCATCCCGCGGGTTGATGGGAGAACGGCAGCCGAAACCCGAGGGCATTCGCGCCTGTTTCTCCGGCCGACACTTCAGGTCAGCAGACCGGTTTCGCTGCAGGACAGCAGACAGCAGTGACGAACTTCCGTCCGCCACTGCTGAACACAGCTGTCCTCTCCCGCTGCCGCTCTGCCTGGAGTACCAGTCAGTAGAACAGCAGCTGCCAGACTGCCTCAGCGGGGGCTGGTGGCGGCGGGCTTGCCCGCGGTCTGGGTGTATTTGCGGTTCAGATAGTCCAGCACCGAGAGGGTGATGTCATCTTCGCCACGGTGGAACACGACCTGCTTGTTCATCCGCTGCAGGACTTCCTGAGGTTCGGCATCATCCTCAAGTTCGTCGCGGCTGAACCGCATGACGAGGGTGTAGTTGTAGTATTCCGCGTACTTCTGCACGGAATCCACGACTTCCATGTACACCGTCTTGTAGATCTGCGATTCCTTGCGAAGGAAATCCCGCTGGGCGCCCTTGCGGAAGACCTCGAAGTCGGAGGTGGCCTGAATCAGTTCGCGCTCTTTGGCCACATAACCCGGGCTGCCTTCTTTCAGCTGACCGGATTTCAGTTGTGACTGCAGCGCCTTGATCTTCTCGGCCATCTGCTTGGCCTGGCCATCGCTCTGAGCGATCTGCTCTTTCAGTTCATCCCGCAGCGCGGTGAACTTGCTGTAGTTCTTGAACACGTGTGCCATGTCGATCAGACCGACCTTGTGCGGCGCCGTGTTTCGGGCGGCAGGCTGGGTCTGAGCGGAACTCACACCTGTGAGGATCGTCAACGAGAGGGTGGCCACGACTGCGGCTGACAGAAGAAACTTCTTCACGACCGGTGCACTCCTTTGCCTGGCACGTTGCCCCATCATGGAGCAGTGAGTGAGAGAGGATCTAGCGGGAGAGGGGATGTGATTCCCGACCTGGAGCCGGGAGGCGTATTTTGCAGACGCGGAGATTTGCGTCAATATGAGAGTTCCACCAATCTGAATTACCGCAACCTGCCGGTTCACAGTAACTTACGACTGAAGAAAATCTCCGGGACGAGGAAGAGCGTCTGCGGTGGGAACAGAAACAGAACCGTTCCGCTGAAGAACCGGCCCGTTCCAGAGAACTGACCGGCTGTCCCGGCACGGGAATCTCTGCCACAGACAGGATCGTCTGTCCCGCTTCCGCGGCTGCAGTCGATCTGAACGGTTCTGGCGAATATTCCGAATTCGCCGAGAGTGCCGAATCCAGCATCTACGCAGCGTGGGCCAAATGTATAAGGCTGAAGCTTCAGACAAGATCGTATCGCGGCTGACCGGCCTGGAGTTCTTCCGCAGGTCAGGCTGTGCCTGACGATTCTAATCCCCGCCGCACCAGGTGGTTATTACATCCCTGAAGGCACCGCTGGACCAGCCGGCAGTGGCCTACACAGATACGAGGTCTGGCTTTATCTTCCTGCCTTTGCTCGCTTTACGACAGTACAACTTCCCGGACAGGCTTTAATGGGACAACGCAGCCTGACGGTCTGGGCCGGGAGTCAGCCCAACTCGGGAGGAGAAGTGTTACGGGACTGAAACAGCGACTGAAACATCGGACGAACCCGACGCAGCAGCAGTCGCAGCACGAACCAGAACAGCAGACCAGCCACCAGCAGGACCGGCAGCCAGGGGGTAATGCCCACAGCCATCAGCAGCAGCCCCACGCTGAAGGAACGCAGCCCGTCGAGCGAGATGGCCCAGGTGGAG
>JAGQPV010000592.1 GCA_020426545.1 Planctomycetaceae bacterium | reverse complement strand
GGAATCCGCGGGCACGCTGCTGCTGGAACTGGCCCGCCCGCGGGACGGACAGCTGGTGCGGGAACTGGCCGTGCTGCGGTTCTCACCGCCCGAGCTGTGAACGTGCCGCTGCGATGGCTGCACTGGAGGCGGGAATTGCCTCCCCGGATGTGGGGGCCGCGGTTCCGTGGTTTAGCCATTCAGCGGTGAGTCTGGTCGAGTTTGGTGTGCGTATAGAGCACCTTCCCGTTCTCGTCGTGGAAGGTGAAGACCGCACTGGCCGGCGCGGTGGACGTGGCCGGAACAATGGCCACATGCAGAAAACCGCCGGAAGGCTCGCTCTGGGTGTAGTGCTGTTTGATCAGCCCGGCGGGATCGGTCGACTGCGGATCTCCCGGTTTGCGGCCCAGCCGCGAGTTCGCATCGACCAGAGCGCCGCTGGAGAATTCCTCGAACCCGGTCGGGTTCTCCGCATGATACTGCCAGTGGCGATCACCGCAGATCCAGTAGAAGTTCTTCTTCAGGAATCCCTCCCGCTTCAGCCACTCATGGAAAGCATCGCCCTCATGGCGAAAGCCGCCAATATTCGTGTGGTTGTCTTTCTTGCGGGCATCGTCCGGGCCCACCATCGGCGTGGGTGAAATCACCAGCCGAAACACCGCCGTACTCTCCAGCAGGGTCTGCTTCAGCCAGCGGGACTGTTCCGCGCCCCAGATGGTTTTCTCGGGACCATCGGGAGACAGGTTGGGGCTGCGGTAATCGCGGTTCTCCACAAACCACACCTGCAGTTCCTTTGAGACACGTATTGTGCGGTACGTCACCGCCGCCGGATCCTCCGGATCGACCACGGGCACCTGTTCCCGAAACACGGCCAGCCCGTCCGCCACGGTGGGCAGCCTTCCCGGGCGGTTGTCGCAGTCGTCGTAGCGGTAGTCGTGGTCGTCTTTCTCCCAGCAGCAGGGCACGCGGGCAAACAGATCCACAAACCGGGGCTGGACGAACTGTTCGTGCCATTTGCGCCGCATTTCGGCAACGGCGGTGGCGGCGGTGTCCCGCGGCGCGTCGTAGTAAATGTTGTCGCCCGTGCCGACGAAGAAATCCGGCTGCAGTTTCAGGATGGACACCAGGGCCGGAAATCCCTGCTCGCGATCCGCTCCGGCGTAGGCGGGCCGATTGCCCTGGCCATGGTGAAAGTAGTGGTAGTTCATGCCGGTCACCACTACAAAGCTGACGGGCCTGCTGCCCGACACACCCGGATGCGTGCGGAAGGTGGCAGTCGGTCCGGGCTGGGCCTGGCCGGCCTCTGCCCCGTAATGCAGGCGATAGTGGTACACCGTATCCGGCTGCAGTTCGGCCACCTTCCAGCAGACGATGAAATCGCCCTCGGCCGCCGCGGTCTTCCAGCTGGTCGTGCGGCTGTCTTTGAAATCAGCATTGGCGGCATATTCAAACCGGGCGACTCCAGGAGCACCGGGAACATCGTCCCCCTGTTTCCCGGCGGTGGCTGTCAACCGGGCCTGCAGCAGAACCGTCGTCTCGGTGACTTCACCGGCCATCACGCCCTGAGCCAGGTGAATCGGCTGCTGTGGAGTCTCGGCAGCCCGGGCGGCGGGTACATCCAGCGGGCGGAAATGGTCCGGAACAAACGCGGCCCACGCGGCGCACAGGCCCGCCACAGGCAGCACACCTGCCAGCAGGAGACGGGGTGGCAGGCCAATCGCCCGGAAAAGTGCTGGGAGCTGGTTCATGGGAGACGCTTTCCCTGGCCGGGCAGAAGGAAGATTCCACTGGCGGATGTGGCACCAGTTCCGGGCAGACTCCGGGACGGCACGGCGGCCGGTCTGTTCGGAAGTTCGCAGGTGGTTGCCGCCAGTCCGAAATCAGATGAGGAACGAAGAGCAAAGCCGGTAGCGGAACGATGATCGAGAATGTGTTGCTTCACTGTAACGTGGCCGCCTGCCCGTACTCAACGCATGAACCAGCCTGGATGGGCAGAAATCAGCCGAATACCAGTGAATACTCCCGCTCCCTGCCAGCCGGTTGAACCGGAGGCGAATTCTGGCTGCGAGGACGGAAACCACCGTTCGACGGCGGTGCCCGCGAAGGCTATGATCGGTGGGATTGTTGCCAGCGAAAGTGAATCGCCATCCGACCTGTGCCGGACCAGAAACGCGTCCTGCCGGAACCAGGCAGCGACTGCAGCCGGGGGGAGAACTCATGCTCAAGCGGCCAACGGCTCTGCTGTGGATTTTGTCTCTGCTGGTCCTGTTCCTCATGCCACCGCGAGTCAACGCGGGCGAGGCTCCCGGGCAGCCGGCTGCCGCGGCGAAGACTGCGGAAGCTTCCCGCCAGCCCAATCTCATCTTCGTGCTGACCGATGACCAGCGGTTCGACGCTCTGGGCTGCATGGGGAACGAATCCATCAGCACGCCTCACCTCGATGCCCTGGCCAGCCGGGGCGCGCTGTTCCGTAACATGTTCTGCACGACGTCCATCTGTGCTGTCAGCCGGGCCACATTTCTGACAGGCCAGTACGAGCGGCGACATGGCGTGACGGGTTTTGCCCAGCCCCTGTCAGACAGCCAGTTCGCCGCTTCCTTCCCCGGCCTGCTGCGGAAGCACGGATACCGGACCGGCATGGTGGGCAAGTGGGGCCTCGGCGGTCCACTGCCCCGGGAACAGTATGACGTCTTCCACGGGTATTCCGGCCAGGGACGTTATTTCCCCAAAGGCAAGTCGGGAGTACCCGGCGAACACCAGACACACAGGCTGGGCGATCAGGCGGTGGAATTCCTCAGCAGCTGCACCGCGAAGCAGCCCTTCCTGCTGCAGCTCTACACCAAGGCGGCCCACTGTCAGGACGGAGACCCCTGGCCCTTCCAGCCGGATCCCCGTTATCAGGAACTCTATTCGGGTATCACCATCCCCCCGCCACCGGCTTCCGCCGCGACCGATTTCCAGCAGCTGCCGGAATTCCTGCGGACATCGGAGGCCCGGATTCGCTGGCAGATTCGCTTCGCCACTCCCGAGATGTACCAGAAGTCCGTCAAGGATTATTACCGGCTGGTCACCGGGGTCGATGACGTCATGGGCCGCTTCGTGGCGGCCCTGAAAGAGAACGGCCAGCTGGAGAACACGGTGATCGTCTTCACGTCGGATAACGGGTTTTACCTCGGCGAACACGGGCTGGCCGGCAAGTGGTACATGCACGAGGAATCCATCCGCCTCCCGCTGATCATCACCGACTTCCGTCTGCCGGCCGAAGACCGGGGCCGCCAGGTGGAGGAACTCGTCCTCAGCACCGACATCGCCCCCACCCTGCTCGACCTTGCCGGCATCGATTCCCCTTCTGCCATGCAGGGCCGAAGTCTCGTCCCGCTGCTGCGGGGAGAACATCCCACCGACTGGCGAACCGACTTCCTGTACGAGCACCGTTTCGTCCACAAGCGGATTCCCAAAACCGAAGGCGTGCGGACCGAGCGGTGGAAGTACACCCGCTACACCTCTGTCGAGCCGCTGTATGAAGAACTGTTCAACCTTGAGCAGGACCCGCACGAACAGCACAACCTGGCCGATGATCCCCGGCACGAGGCGCAGTTGAAACAGCTGCGCAGTCGCTGGCGGGCACTGGCTGCGCAGGCCGAATAAACCAGCCATACGTGCTGGCTGTATCTGGCAGAGGGATCCAGGCTGCCAGCCTGAACCTGTTTCATCTGGAGCATCACGGATGAGTTCATACGTACTGGCCCTCGATCAGGGAACCACCTCCAGCCGGGCCATTCTCTTCGGTCGCGAAGCCCGCCCCCTCGCCACTGCGCAGCAGGAGTTCCGGCAGATCTTCCCTCAGCCGGGGTATGTCGAGCACGATCCGGAAGACATCTGGAATACGCAGCTGGCCACGGCCCGGCAGGCGATCGAACAATCGCCCGGCGACGTGAGTGATATCGCCGCCATC
>JAGQPV010000591.1 GCA_020426545.1 Planctomycetaceae bacterium | reverse complement strand
CACCGTATTGGCCACACCGGCTTCTTCGACCGCCTGACACATCTCCTCACCCTGGGCGGTATCCATCGCCAGCGGCTTCTCACACAGAATGATTTTCCCGGCCTTCGCCGCGGCAATGGCCATCTCGTGGTGCAGGTTATTCGGCGTACAGATATCGATCGCGTCGATATCGTCGCGGGCGATCAGGGCTTTCCAGTCGGTCTCATAAGAAGCGAACCCCTGTTTTTCAGCGAACGCCTTAACGCGTTCCTCGTTGCGGGCACAGCAGGCCTGCAGGACCGGCTCGATCTCGAGGTCAAAGAACCTCGGCGCCTGCCGGTAGGCATTGGCATGGGTCCGCCCCATGAATCCATAACCAATCAGACCAATTCGGAGCTGCTTCTTCATGGTGTTTTCCTTACTGCCAAGTATTTTCCTGCCGCTCAATCATTCAGGCCACTGGCCCCGGGCAGATGTGAACCATCCGACAAACGGGCTTCTCCAGGAACGCCCGCCGGTAACAGCCCTCACTCCCAGCCGGCCGCGTCGCGAACCTTGAGCATGGCCCCCAGGATCGTGTTCCACGTCTGCTGGTCCTCCAGCATTTCGTTGGGGAACATGCAGCCATCCCAGCAGATGTGCTGAATGCCCCGCTCCGCAGCCCCTTCCAGCCACTGGCTGGCACACCAGGTGATATCCAGCCGCCCGTTCGGGTCATCGGCCGGGCAGTGCCGTCCGGTACGGTCGTGGCTGCCGGTGCCATGCACGGAGCCATCGTTCTGAGCCACATGGAAGTCAATGGTCCACGGACGCAGAGCATCAACCATCGTCTTGTAGGCGGCTTTGAATTCGTCTTCCGAATAACCTTCCTGCAGCAGGGCATGCTCCGGAGCATTCACGCCCAGCAGGTACAGATAGGTATGAGCGAGGTCCGCCTGGAAACCGACCGTCTCCGGCATGTCCACCGCTTCCAGCAGGTTGAGCATGTCCTTCCAGGAGTGCATGCCGGCCCAGCAGACTTCCCCTTCCGCCGCCAGCCGTTCGCCGTGATCTTTCGCCACCCTGGCCGCTTCACGGAAGGTGGCGGCGATCTTCTGCGTACCAGCGGCGGGGTCCGCCGCCCAGGCTTCCGGGCTGGCCGCCGAATCGATCCGAATCACGCCGTATTCCCGTACGCCATGCTCATTGAGGATGGTGGCAATGCGGCAGGCTTTCTCCACGGCCAGCACAAATTTGCCGCGGGCCTCGTCATCGCCCATGGCCGAATCGCCCACGGTCCCGGGCCAGACCGGAGCCACCAGAGACCCCACTTTCAGATCGCGGGCGGCGATCGCATCCGCCATGTCGCGAATGGCCGCTTCGTCCGCATCGGGATCGAGGTGCGGGTGGAACAGAAACAGATCGACACCGTCGAAGCTCTGCCCGTCCACGCTGGCACCGGCTGTCAGGTTGAGCATCCGGTCCAGACTGATCGGCGGATGATCGGTGCCATCCTCTTTGCCAACCAGACCGGGCCACATCGCGTTGTGCAGTGCCGGGCGGGGATGCGTCATGCGGAACTCCTCGGGATTGTGCTGTCGATTAAAGTTGTGGGAAGAGCCGGTCCGCTCCGGTTGTCATGGACGGATTCAGCCCGGCTGTTCGACTCCTGCTGGTTTTCGGCCGCAACCGTCTCTCAGCCTGAGAAACGGCGACTCAGCCCTTATGTGCCCCGACTTCGGGAGCGTCCGGCTGGGCATCCGGGCCAAAGTACCGCAGCGAAACCAGCGGCTCGGTGCCGGTATTCTCGATCTGCACGCCCTCGGCAGCAGCCCGGGCCGTCACAAACACTTCGTCCTCGGTCATCTGGCCGAAGCGGATCATCGCCGGAGTCTGCAGCCGCAGATTTCCGATGCGGCCTTCGCCCTGCATCGTGATCCAGCCGTAGGCTCCGCCATCAGAAATGGTGCACTTCGCACCCGGTTCCACGGTCAGTTCTTTAGCCGTGAAGAGCTGCTTCCCGCCAACGGTGCCGTACACGATCCAGCGGTCAACCCAGCCATCATCTTCCGCAGCCACAATCGGCTCCAGGTAATGGCTGTCCTTGAAGTTCGGGTTGACGTTGCCTTCCCAGTCGAGCGCATCGACCAGGTATTCCAGGTCGTCGTGCTTGTCTTCCGGGAAGTCCTTCGTCAGCAGTGAACGGGGAACGGGCCGTCCTTCCACCAGCGACTGATACATGCCGAACACGTCGCTGCCCCACTGCGGCTCGTAAGTCACCAGGCTGCCCGGTGCATGCAGCACGCACGGCGGAACCAGCCACCCGGTGCCCGGCTTGAGCCGGTAAGCCCGAGACAGATCCAGAATCCCGTTGTCGCCCTTGTTCCAGTTGGCCAGGCAGTCAATCACATCCTGCCGGGTGGTGCCGGGTTCGAGGCCGAAGAACGTGTAGGGGAAATTATTGCCGATGGCGTTCAACTGCGGCGGGAAGTAGTACGACTCGGGCTTGCCTTCCTGGCCCACCAGCTTCGCCTGCTCGGCACTCTGGTGCATGTGATGCGGAATCGGCCCCATGTTGTCGAAAAACTTGGAGTACACCGGCCACCGGCCATACGTCTGGTGAATGTGGTCGCCGATAATGTCGGCTCCCAGATCCTCAATCGCGTCCCGCAGGGTGAACCGTTCGCCCTGATGCACGATGTAGCTCAGCCCCTCATCGGGCGGGGCTCCCTCGTTGGCCGCCGGCGTGGTCGAACCAAACCAGCGCTCGTCAATTCCGCCCCGGTCCATGCCGAGGGCATAGTAATCCGCCGGGTGCAGCTTCAGCCGCCGACCGGGCTGCAGAAAGGAACGGGGAACCCAGGTCGGGGCGAGGCGGAAAATTCCACCGCCTTCACTCAGAGCACTGATAGCCAGTTGTGCGACGTTTGCCATAATGTTCTCAGCCTGCTGCTCTTCGATGCGTGATCTGATGAAAAAGCCATTCGCATCCCACTCCACTGCCACCAGCGAGTCTGCCGGCAGGTTTCATGTCAGCCGCAGGCAGCCCGCTTCCCACGACAGAAAGCATGGTTCGGGAAGACCGGTCTGCCCTGTTCGGCAGACCTCGCCGCAGCCCCGGGGAGAACGGCGAATCCCCGGGAAAGACTCCTGCTGGAATTGGCAGGTCGAATGGTGCCGGTCATTGTGACCGTTCCCGGGCCGATTTCAAAGTCTCTGGAGATCCCGATTTCGGTCAGAGACGGGCCGGCAGGCCCCGTTACCGGCGCAACTTCCCGGAGTTCTCACCCAGCCGCACCGCAGAAGTCGCCCGCACGCCACGGGGACGACGCAGCACGAACCTCATCTGCTCTCACGGTGTTCGTCCTCTGGAATCGGTATCCGGGAGCAACCGATTGCTGTCCCCGCAGGCCACGTGTGACAGCAATCGCACGAAGCACGAGTTCTCCGCCTGAGCAGCATGCCCCACGCGCATTGGGCGCAGGCCGCAGCAGCGAAGCCATGCGGAAGCCGCAACGTCTGCCCCCTCCCGAACGGTGCCTGGCCGATACACCCCGGCCTGTCCCGCGGTCACCCCACTGCCGGGCATCCCCCGAAGGAGGCAGCTCCACAGAACTCAGATGGCCGCCCGCCCGGAAGTTTTCCGCCGAACGGGGTTGAAAGCCGAACGGGGTTGAAACACGGAAGCTCCTCCTGAAATCTTCACCCACCAGCACGAACCTTCTCAGTCCATTCCGGGTCTGGGGAGCGGAAACAGCACCGTACGACCGGTTGCAACCGCCTCAAGAGCGTCGGCAGACGCGGATGAGAGCAGGTAAATTCCGCCCCTGGTTCAGTTTCGCAATCCAGCTTGCTGCGTGCGGTTGACCAGATTGCCGGGTGAATGTACGATTCCCTTCCTGCCGGAATTGCAGGCGGGAAGCCGCTTGCAGCAAAGGGAGAAAGTATCGGGACGTGGCGCAGCCTGGTAGCGCGCTT
>JAGQPV010000590.1 GCA_020426545.1 Planctomycetaceae bacterium | reverse complement strand
GCACCGCGGAGCCATCCGGTGCCAGCACATCGGGTTCTGTCGGCAGCCTGAGCGTATGGAAATCCGGGTTCTCATTCATTGCAGGCTGTTCTTTCCATCTGGCTGCTCTTCGGTCTGCCGTCGCAGCTGGAGAATCCGCAGCAGGAGCAGATCCCGCTGTCTGATTCTCTCCGGAAGCTCGTCGGCATTCCACTGGCCAAAGCCTTTGCCGGTCTTTGCTCCCAGTTCGCCACGCCTTACCGGTTCCGTCAGCAGGCGGGACGGCTCAGTCCGGCGGTCGAGGTGCGGCAGCAGATGTTCGTGAACCCGGCAGGTGGTATCCAGCCCGCCGAGATCGGCCCGCTCGAAGGGCCCCATCACGGCCAGCCGCAGCCCGAAGCTGTTCGTCACCAGCCGATCGAGGTCTTCCGCCGAAACCACTCCCTGCTCCACCAGGGCGAGGGCCTCCCGCTGCAGAGCGTGCTGCAACCGGTTGCCCACAAAACCCGGCACATCCTGATGAATCCGCACCGGCTGCTGCCCGATGGATTCCAGCACGACCAGCGCTTCATCCATGGTGTCTTCCGTCGTCCGGTCACCGCGGACCACTTCCACGCAGGGCAGCACGTACGGCGGATTCCAGAAGTGCGTGCCCACCAGCCGGCCGGCATGCGGCAACCCGTCGGCCAGCGAGGAAATCGGCAGGGCCGAGGTGTTCGTGCACAGCAGCGTTTCCGCTGTTCCGCGGGCGGCCAGGTCGGCCAGTACCTGCCGCTTGAGCGTCAGCTGCTCCGGCACGGCTTCGACCACGACGGGCGGCACGGCAGCCGGCAGTTGCGTCACCAGGCTGATGCGACTCAAGGCGTTTTCCGCCTGCTCTGGTGCTGTGCCGTCTGATTCCGCCAGCAGCAGAAAAGCCTGCACCATGGCCTGCCGGGCTTGCCCCAGTGCCTCGGCCGAGGGATCCGACAGGATGACCCGCCAGCCTGCTCTGGCGAAGCACACGGCAATCCCATGCCCCATGATTCCCGCCCCGGAAATCAATACTTCGCCCGCCTCATTCATGAGCTGGCTCCCGCGAGGCCCAGTATGTCCCGGGCTTCGTCGCAGCTGGCGACTTCCCGCTGCAGCATTTCGGCCAGCTGCACTGTCCGCTCGACAAACCTCGCGTTGCTGTCGGCCTTTTCACCTCGGCGAAGGTACAGGTTATCTTCAAACCCTACCCGCACATGACCGCCCAGCAGCAGAGCATGCGTGGTGAGCGGCAACTGCAGTGGGCCCGGCGCCAAAACCGACCAGACAGCATTCTGCGGCAGTCGGCGATGCATCTCGACCAGTGACTCCACCGAACCCTCAATGCCCCAGGGAATGCCGAGGCACAGTTGAAACCACGGTGGATCGGCGATCAGCCCCAGTTCGATCAGATGATTCGCCTGGCGAATGTGGCCGATGTCGAATACTTCGATCTCCGGCTTCACACCCGCTTCCCGCATGCGGGTGGCCGCCTGCTCCACCCATTCGGCCGGGTTCAGAAACACCCGCTGGCGGAAGTTGAGCGAACCGACATCCAGCGAGCAGATTTCCGGCTGCAGGGAAATTGGTTCCAGCCGCTGTTCTCCTGCGTCCGGCCCGCTGAGATTCAGCCCGCTGGTGGTAAGATTGATGATCAGATCGCTGTTGCCGCGAATCCGCTCTACGACTTCCGCAAACAGTTCATTCCGCGAATCGGGCGAGCCCGTTACGGGATCCCGTACATGAATGTGGGCGATGGCCGCCCCCGCCCGCCACGCGGCCAGCGCCTCAGTCGCGATTTCTTCGGGCGTGTACGGCACACTGGGGTTCTGGCTCTTCATCGGTGAAGAACCCGAAACAGCCGCTGTGATAATCAGCTTCTCCACCCCGCGCCCTGCTTTCCTTCGTCGCTCTGCTGGTCTGTCGGAGCGACGGCTCAGCCTTTCAGCCGGTAGCCGATATCGCTCAGCAGCCCGCGGACGCGGTCCAGGTGATTGCCCTGCAGCTCGATGATGTCATCCTTCAAAGTCCCGCCGGCACCGCAGGTGGATTTCAGTTTCGTCAGCAGTTCGGGCAGGTCGCTCTCCTCTTCCTTGAGCCCGCGAACGACCGTCACCACTTTGCCCTTCTTCCGCTTCTCCACAGCCAGCCGGGCTGTCTGCTTCTCCGGCGGAGCCCAGACTTTTTCCGGCGGCGGGCAGACGCACTGTTCCTCGAGTTCGCCGCAGGTCTCACAGGTGGGCGGCCGATCAAGCGGCGTCCCCTCGAACAGTCGCATGGAGTGGGGCTTTCGTGGGTGTCTGACAGCAGCTGGAGTAACCCTGATCGACAGCTTTCGAACGGGACAGCAGATTGTAATCGTCGAAGCAGCAATTCAGAACCGCTACCGTTGTGAAGCAACGCGGGCGCCACGCCAGACTCGACCGAATACCATCCTCACCCGCCAGCCAGCTGGTGACCACAGCCGTTGCAGAACCTGGCGCCGAGACGGTTCACCGTGGAACATTGTGGACAGGTGATTTCCTGGCTCATTGGCTGGCCGCATTCATCGCAGAACTTCGCATCGGCATCGTTCCCGTGGCCACAGTGCGGGCAGGCTGTGGCCTCTGGCAGGAATCCTTCACGCACAGCGCGGGCCATCGTGCGGACACCGCTCTGCGTGCCTTCCGCCATGTAGTTGAACGTGTCTTTGCCGACGGGCGATGACTCGGCCGACATGTACCGCAGGACACTGCCCATGAAGGCAAACTTCGTGATTGCAGACCGCAGTGCGATCAGTGGCAAACCGACAAACGCACACCAGAAGTACCGTGGCGGACCGAAGCTGCCGAACGAGGAAAAGAAGCTGATCAGCCCGATCGCCGCGAAAATCACGCCGACCCCCATAACCAGCGGCCCCACCAGACGGAGCACCTGCCGCAGCTTGCGGTGACCGGGATTCAGGCGATTCTCATCGTTCATCTGCCGTGTACTCCTGTGCGATCGTGGCTGGCCCCGGGCACTTACCGACAGTGCTAACGCACAACCAGCCGCTGCGGTTCACACGGCGCGGCCCTGCGGCAAAAAACCTCCACCTGACCCCGGTAGTTCCAGCGGCCCGCCTGGTGGAACATCAGCCACGGGATACACACTCGAACGCAGCAGGCTCCGTCAGGTTGCGGGCTCGGCCGCTTCAGGCTCCGGTGCCAGCGACCACAGGCGAATGTGGCCATCGTGATTGGCGACCGCCAGCGTTTTTCCGTCGGCCGAGAGATCCACATCGAAGCCGGGGGCCCGCTGCTGGAACTTCACCATGTGGAAAGCCACATCGTCCCCGGGTGTCCAGAACCAGAGGAACCCGCCGGTGCGGCTTCCGCCTGAGGCCACGAGGAAGCCGTCCGGATGAAACCGGACGCCCCAGGCGGTGGAGATTTCATCCTTCTCGGGCCGCAATGTTCGCTGGAGCGTGCCGGATTCCCAGTCGAACAGCAGCACGCGGGCATTCCCGCTGTGCGCGATGCCCTTGTCGCCCACGGCCCCCGCGCAGGCCAGCCGGGTGCCCCCGGCATTGAACTGCAGACCACGGACTCCGCCCACATCGACTTCGTATTTTTCGCTCCAGGTGTGCAGGGCGGAAGCGTCGATTTCGCGAATCTGCTCGCCGGTTTCCACGTTCCAGTGGAAAATGCGGCACTTGAGATCGGCCGAGATCAGGCTGCCATCCACCGGGTGAAAGGCGACCTGGTACACGTGACAGTCGTGCCCGGTGAGTTCGCGATGGAGCTTGCCAGCGGCCGACAGATCCCACAGTCGAACCATATTGTCGTTTCCGCCGGAAGCCAGCAGCCGGCCATCGGGGCTGAAGGCCAGCTGGCGGATCGCTCCCTCGTGGGCCTCGAAGGCGAATTCCTGGCGGGGTGTGGTGTCGAGATCCGTCCAGACGATAACTCGACCGACAAAATCGCCCGTGGCGCACC
>JAGQPV010000589.1 GCA_020426545.1 Planctomycetaceae bacterium | reverse complement strand
GAGGCAGGTCCGTCAGGCACCGCCTGACCTGCTCAACCTGAGTTCAAAATCGGGCAGAAGCGAACCTGATGATCCTGGTGATTTCTGGATCGGGAAAGACGTCAGGCACTGCCTGACCTGCAGGACAGCCCAGGCATTTCAGTCGGAGCGCCGTAACAGAAACTGGATCGACGCCCTCGACACACTGCTCACCCCAGGCACCGCCTGACCTGCGGAAGAAATCCAGGGCAGTCAGCCGGGCTCGGCGGCAGTAGAGAGCTGTGCGGTTCCCTCGGCCCCGCTGGAAAAGAAAAACGGCCGAACCCGGGCAGGCGGGTCGGCCGAACACTGCACCATGCTGCAAATGTGGCGAGCAGCACCGTGCGGCGGACTGCAGCGGTGTCGGTAGAGGACTTCTCCTTCAGATTCCCTCCGGCTGGAAGCTGCTGATTCCCTCTGCAGCCAGCTGATTCCCGGCCCTGGCTGCGGCCGGGAATCAGAGGAAGGCCAGCGGGGCTCAGTCGTATCGCCGTCTGCCGATTTCATACTTCGCGGGGAAGGTGCTGACCAGCTCGGCCCGTTCGCTCTCCAGGCCCACGGGCAGGTAGGTCATCAGCACGAAGGCCCGGTGCCGTCGGGGACGGGTAAACGTCTCGTGGTCGGTGCGGGTGGTTCGTGTGTAACGGTCGTTGCGGCTGCCCTGGGCATAGCCTCGGTCCACGCCCCGCACGCCGAAGTTGGACCCCACAATATAGGGGCGACCAAAGACATCGCGGCCCCAGTTGCCGGTTCCGTGGGCACTGCGGCCATCGCTCTGGGTGTAGTCGTGTCGCAGCACAACCGTTTCGCTGGTGGCCAGCACACCGGCCAGGATGCGGTGTTTCTCCCGTTCCAGGTCGTCGTCCATCTGCTGGGCCCGAATCTCCATCTGTTCGGAAAACTGGCTCTGAATTTCCGCGACGGCATCAGAGAAGTAGTACCAGTCCTCTTCCTTCAGAGACTCCTTCACCTGCTCGCGGACTTTATCGAATGCGATGCGGCCGCGGGTATCAACTCCCTTCGGCCCTTCGAGGAAGCCGAAAATCAGCCCGGCGAAGCGGAGGTTTACCGACAGAATATCGCGGTTCCCGCCTTCTGAGGCGGCGATGCGATTGGCCTGCCGTACCAGATCGAGGCAGTCCTGAGCGACCCGCCCGTTTTCACCGCCCAGGTTCGTCCGGATCCGGATGGCCATGCGGGCCGGAGCCAGATAGCCCCGTGCCCGACCGCGGTCGGCGGCGATATCGAACTGCTGCAGGGCTTCTTTCATCTGTCGGTGCTGATACAGCACCAGCCCGTAGGCGAAGGAAATCCGGGGTTCAAGATCCAGATTGCACAGCTCGCGGGCGTAGTCGTACTGCTCCCGGGCGGTGGCCAGCCCCTGGAACGTGTTCGCATCCCAGGCGTCGGTCAGCAGTTTCCGCACGGCGGTGCCGACCAGCAGTTTCTTCGAATCCGGCAGGTACTCGGGGAAATCTCGCACGGTCAGGTCGGTCTGCAGTTCCGATGTCCGCTGCTCCAGATTGAAGCTGAACGCCGTGTGAGCTTCATCGACCTGCGAGGTGGACAGCACCGGTTCGTGACCGTCCATGTGCAGCCGCACGGCATGCACACCGGGTGTCAGGTTCAGTTCGGCCGGAGTCTGCCCCTGCGGCTTGCCGTCAATCTCAATGAAAGCGCCGGCCGGCCGGGAGTTGAACAGGACCTTGAGTTCCTTCAGCTTTGCTGGCTTTTCGGGTGTGGAATCGGCCAGGCTGGTTTTCCCCAGTTTCAGACGCAACTGAAACGGATCGCCAGTCAGCTCGAAGCTGGTGGCTTCCGGTTCGTAGCCCTCCAGCGAGACCAGCAGCCGGTGGGTTCCAGCGGGCAGCGGGCGGTCCTTGAGGGGCGTTTTTCCCGGCAGCGGTTTGCCATCGACGGTCACCGTGGCACCGGGCGGGTCGGATTCGATGGTGACGAGGCTGGTTCTGTCGGTTTCCGTCAGCGCGAGGTCCAGCGGTTCGATCCCGCTGGCACCGACAACCAGTTCCTGCTTCATCGGGTCGAAGCCCTCACGCTTCAGCTCGAGCTGATAAGTTCCGGGGGCCAGCTTCAGATCCTGCACCGGAGTGGTCCGCTGCATGTCTTCACCATCGATGAAAATGGCCGCTCCCGCGGGATTCGATGCGATGGATACCGGCAGCCGCTCGTCCACGGGGGCAGCCGCAACCAGTTCCGCCTCGATTGAATCGGCCTCTTCGCCAGCTGTCAGCGAGACCTCGATGGTCTGTGTCTCGAAGCCGTCATGCTGCAGCCCGATCTGATGTTTTCCACTGGTGGTGCGGATGATGGCCGGTGTCTGTTTGCCGGCATCCACTCCGTCCAGCAGAATCGTCGCTCCCTGGGGCGTGGAATTCACCTCCAGAGCGATTTCGGCATCCGCAGCGGCCCGGTCGTTCAGCAGGAAACCCGTGGCAACCAGCAGGACGACTGCTGCGGCGAGCACACCCCAGATCATGCCGGAACGACGCGGGCTGTCTGTTCCCGCAGCGCTCCGCCGGCTGTCGGTGTTTCCGGGGCGGGCAGCCGGGCCGGAGCCATTGCCATGCGATTCACGGATCTTCTGCAGAAAGGCCGCGTTGTCGGTTCCCTGGCCGCCTGAATTCCCCGCGGGGGCTGAAGGGGCTGTCGGATCGGGGCCCAGCAGAGACGTATCGTACTTCTTTCGTGACGCGCCGCCCCCGCCACCTGCCGTGTCCGGCGGTTGAGTGCCGAAGGCCAGCGTCTGCGGGGGAGGCTCCTCCGACTGTGCCTCATCGAAATGCACGGAAGACCGGGCCTGATTCCGGTCGCTCAACTGGTCCCGGGTTTCGGGCATCAGCAGCATGCGCCGCTGTTTTTCAAGGAATTCCTGTTCCGCACTGTCACCCCGGCTGTTGCTGTCTTCCGGTGTAACCATAGTTCACCTGCTCTCCTGCTCAGAGCCTCTGGAATATCCCGGGGCAGGCGGAGGGTGGCTGCTCGCCACAGCAGCGCGAAATCTCAGCCAGTCCCGTTCAGTTGAAGATACCAGGGGAGAACGCACTGCTGACACGTGTCTACCGATATTTTTTCAGATTTCTCCAAAAACCGATGTACGGAATGTCCATTCTGACAGCGCCCTCTGCTGCCTGATGCAACTTCCGTGCTGGAAAACCGTCCGTCCGGCCAGACAGCCGAACAGCCTGAGGAACGCCGACGGTGGTTCAGAAGGCGCCCTCGGGTACCTTCCAGGAGGGAGTTCAGTTCCTTACGTCGAAGCACACTACCTGCCGGCCATCCCGCAGGTAGAGGCGGCCGCCGGCGAGTGCCGGTGCCTGACGGGTCGTGCCGATGACCTTCTTCCGGCCCAGCTCGCGATACTCTTCCGGTGTAGCTTCCAGAATGACCAGCTCGCCCTGCATCGTGGTGGCGAACAGCTTGCCATCGGCGGCAATCAGGTTGCCTTTGCCGAACCGCAGCTTCTGCCACATGCGTTTGCCGGTGGCGGCCTCCACGCAGGTGAGATGCGTGACCGGGCCGGCACTGCCCACGTTGTCGAATCCGTACAGGTATCCGTCGAGGAGAACCGGCGTCTGCCATTCGGCCCGCAGGGTACTGTCCCGCCCCTGGGAATCCCACACGGGTTTCGGGATCAGCCGGCCGCTGGCCGTGGAGTCGAAACGCAGCAGCACGCTGCCATGCTGCTCGCCGGAAGACAGCAGCACCTGCCCGTCAATGCCCACCGGAGAAGCCACATTGCATTCATAGTCCGTCACCCACGGGAACCGCCACAACACGGTGCCATCGGCCGGGGCAATGCCCAGGGCACTGCTGCCGGTAAAAGCTACCAGCCGCTGCTTTCCGTCGATCTCCACCAGCACGGGGGACGAATAACCGGCCGGGTCGCCCTGCCCTGCGGTCCACAGCGGCTC
>JAGQPV010000058.1 GCA_020426545.1 Planctomycetaceae bacterium | reverse complement strand
GTGTTCCAGGATCTGTCGTTCTACCGCACCGGCCAGATGCTGCGGACGGAAGAAGCACGGCTGTCGGCGGGAATGCAGGCCGCGGTCAGCTGGTCGCGTGATCTGTACCCGGTCATCACCGCCAGTCTCAACAAGGCCCAGCAGGTGGAAGCCCGGTTCCGCGAACAGGAACTGGTGGGCGTGGAAGACAAGAGCAAACCCGGCAAACTGAGAATCGTCAAACTGGCCGATCGCCAGACAGCAGCCCCCGGCGATGTGATTACCTTCACCATCCGCTACGACAACCTGGGAGACCGGGAAGTCGCCGGCATCAACATTGTGGATAACCTCACCCCCCGGCTGGAGTACGTGGCAGACAGCGGGACTTCCGATCGGGCCGGCCGCCTGGTGGTCGAGGAGAACGGAGAAGGCAGCCTGGTGCTGACGTTCGAAATTGAAGACCCGCTGCCCGGCAACAAGGGTGGCGTGGTGACCTTCCAGGCCCGGGTTCGCTGAGACGGTCTGTCCGCCCAGGGACCGCGGAAGCGGCCTGGACGAAGCGGGATCGCGGAAGCGGGCTGGCGAAGACAGCATCCCGCGGCGACTCGGGCAGAGTGGTTCCGCCGGTCGCTTCCGCACACGGTCGCACACGGTTCCCGCACACTGCCGGCCACTCGCCGGATCCCCCACATTGCCATTTGTTGGCCTTTGCCATTCGCCCGACATGGTCCCCCGGACTGTGCCGGGCGATTTTCTTTGCCCTGGCCGCCCGATCCGCGCGGTGAGTGCTCAGCCTGATCGGCAACCGGACAGTTGGTCCCCCTCGGCGGAGCAGCGGAAGCCCTCGAATTCTTCGTTTTCCGAAATGTCCAGCCGGTCTGCTGTCAATCTGCCCCTGCTGTACTCGCCGTTGATTGCGGATACTCCTGTCTGCTACCGGGCTTAGGGCTATTTTCCCACCGGCGGAACGTCTCCCGCCCTGATCCCCGCTGCCGAAGAACGCACCACCTCCCGCGCATTCCCCCCGAAATCCGCCCGAACCACCGGAAAAATCAGCGGAACTCCCTGTGCCTGCAGGATGTTCTCACTCCGCCAGCAGGCGGTTCTGGCGGCAAACCCCGGCCGCAGCAGGGAAACTGACGGCCGTTCCGGTCGGTCTGTGGCGGCTCTTGACGGTGAAAACGTAACAGCATCGCCGCCAATCTCCGGGCGGATCCACAGCGTTCGCTACCGGCGACTTCAGGGAAACCTCCGTTCGCCGGGAAGCTCCGGCACGGCATTTGCCTAGTAGTTTCCCCCGTCGGAAGAGGAACAGGAAGACCCGGTGCTGCTGGCACTGGCAGGACACCAAGAACCGAACAGGAGCAGAGAATGATTACCACACAGGAACTGAAGGGACACTGGAACGAGGTCAGCGGTCGTCTGAAGGAACGCTGGGGACAGCTGACAGACAGCGACCTGAATCGCGCCGAGGGAAGCGTGGAGCAGCTGGTCGGCGTGGTGCAGCAGAAAACCGGCGCCAGTCGTCAGGAAATCGAAGACTGCGTGGAAGGCATTCTGGCGGATGGAGCCAACACGATTGATCGGGTGACACAGATGGCTGCGGAATACTCTGATCAGGTGACAGCAGCGGCCAGCGAAGCCTACTGCAATGCCACCGACAATCTGCGGGCCAGCTACGAGCAGGCCGGCGAAACCGTGCGGCAGAAGCCCATGGAATCTCTGGCGACGGCCTTTGGTGTCGGCCTGATTTCCGGCGTCGTCATCAGCCTCATGATGCGCAGCCGCTGAGAACGAGACGGTTCAGTACAGCATCTGGTCGAGACGGGCTGCCCGACGGTTCGTCTGAAACAGCCCGCAGAAGGGAAGCAGGAGATCATGAACAAGCCCAAGGTTAAAGAACGCAGTCACATCGTTACTCCGTCCAGTTCTTCCGGAACGGACCGGCAGAGCGATGACAAGGCACCACTGCTCGACAAATCCGGGAAACCGCTGTCCGGCAAATCCCAGCCGTCCGGCGAGTCTCAGCAGCTGACGGACAGAGCAGGCGACTTCCTGTCTTCCGGTGGCACAGCCATCTCAGACTGCGTTCAGAGTTCTCCCGTCTCGACGACTCTCGCCGTTTTCGGTCTGGGTCTCGGAGCAGGGGTGCTGCTCGGTCAGTTGATGGCCGGCCCGGTTCGTTCCCGGAACTCCGTTCTGGAACAGACGCTGGGACGCAGCGTGATGCGGTCGCTCAACTCTTACGTGCCGGACGCTCTGCGGAATCATCTGCCGGGGTAACGGGTGAACTTCACCGCGGCTGCCTCGCACCGCACAGAAGGTCGCCGGGCAGTCCCGTGCTGACTGTCAGCGACTGCTGACCGCCAGAGGCTGGTCACAGGTGGTGCAGGCAGTGCCCGGCAACCACAGCGGTTGTTGCAGGGCAATGATGAATCAGCGACGGCGTCCGCGGGAGGTCAGGAGATTTCGTCGCCGGCGTTCCAGCGGAATTTGTGTCTGAAGTGCCGGGTCAGGGGGGCATCGTGATTGTCGATACCGAAGCGGTTGAAATTCAGAAAGACATGTCGCGGGTGCGAGAGCGGCTGAACGACGATGTGGATGAAGTCGTCGCCGGAGCCCGGCAGCTGGCCGACTGGCGTTACTACGTGAAAAACTATCCGTGGGGTGTTCTCGCCGGGGCGGTGGCCGTGGGCTATTTCGCCGTGCCGCAGCAGACCCGGCTGATTTCACCCAATGCGGACGAACTCGAAAAGCTGGCCAGTCGAAACAAACTGGTTGTGAAACAGAAACCAGAGGCTGGTACCCGCAGCAGCCTGGCGCAGACCGCGCTGACCCTGGCCGGCAATATGGTCTTCCGTGCGGCGATTGCCTGGGCTGGCCAGCAGGCCGGCAAGGTGATGGGCCACAAGGCCGCTGAGGAAGAGCCATCGACCGGCAGTCAGGGGTCATTCAGCGGAGTGGCGGGCCTGAAAGGTGGTCACACAGTTTCATGAATGCATACCGCAGAGAACTGAAAAACGGTTTCGAGCGACTGGAACAGTCCGGGGGCAGTGCCCTCGATACCGCGGACGCGCCGCGAGCGGGATATCGCTCATTCAGCGATGAACGAGCCCCCTCCGAAAAAAGCGGCAACTGGCAACAGACGGCCGAACGATGGATTATCAGTTATCCGGCAGTCTCGGTTGGTCTGGCGATCACGGCAGGAGTACTTGCAGGATGGGCAATCAAACGGCGGTAAAAGAATACAGATCGGTCATGGATGTCGAGGAGGAAGGGACGGCCATGTCCCGTTCCGGTGGCGGAATCGCCGGCCTGCTGGACGACCTGATGGCACTGATGGAACTGCAGCTGCAGTTATTCAAGCTCGATCTGAGGGACTGCGGCCGATCCGCCGCCGTTCCGATCGTTGTGCTGGCTGCGGCGATGGTCCTGCTGCTGAGTGCCATCCCCGTCCTGATGACTGCCTTCGCCTGGCTGCTGATTAATGCCGCTGAATGGCCGCACCAGGCGGCATTCGCAATGACGGGCCTCGTCGCCTTTGCTCTGGCGGGAGCGATGGGCTGGTTCGGCTGGAAGAAGCTGAAGCTGGCCGGGCACCAGCTCGACCGTTCTCAGAATGAACTGGCCGATAACGTGAAGTGGCTCCGACGGGCATTGCGGCAGGAACGTCGCGGATCGTACTGACTTCCCACGACGACTTCCCGCACCGGGCCCGACTGCCTGCCCGGCAGTTTCAAGGCAGTCCGGTGCACTACAGTCAGGCAGAGCAGTGCGACAGAAAAGTGTGGCCCGGTCCGGTTGATCGGCCGGCAGGCACCACCCACGAAATTGCACGAAGAACCGGAAAATACGACGGAAATTACCCCCAATCGAAAGGACGGCACAGGATGGCGACAGCTCAGACTTCTCCCATGAAAGCGACCGGTAACCGAAGCAGTAACAGCATGAGCCCCAGTGCGGAACAGCTGAAACCGGCCGACGACTTCGTTGACTACCTGAAAACCTATGCCCGGGAGAAACCGGATGTCGCCGCCCTGTGGTGCTTCGGAATCGGATTTGTCCTCGGCTGGAAGTTGATACCGTGGTAGGACGCGGCCCGCGTCCAATTTGAGCGACCACGAAGCCCCACGGAATTCCGTGGGGCTTCAAAAATGGTGGACGCCGGGACGGTCCGCTCCCATGAGACGACTTTCCGAGTCAGCTGAAGATTCACATCACCCGCCATTCGAGGAACAGCTTCACGTGATTCGAGCGGCTTCCAAGTTACACCATCCTGCGGGCTGGCCGGGGAATCGCGCTAATGTCCACTGAGACCTCCGGTACAAATCCATCCGATGTGCCAGCCGCGGTGACACCCAACCGGGAACGGATGCGGGAAACAGCCGATCGGGCTCCGAAAGTGAAATCGGGGGGCTGGCTGCAGGCCCCCCGGCCCGCGACCGTGGTCCCGTCCCGCTCCAAAGCCGACTCAGAACCGACGGTTTCGCCGGACGAGGTCGATATTCCGTCGCTGCCGGAGCCTCGTGCCGCGGCGCCCGAGTCGAGGTATGCACTCAACGTGCTGGCATCGCTGGCCGTACTGCACACCGCCTATCTGGCTGCGGGAGTTCTGCTGCCGCTGATGTACTCGCTGGTCATCTGGCTGACCCTGCGACCGGTCGTCCGCTCTCTGGCCAGGCGTCGGATTCCGCAGGGTGTCAGTGCTGCCGGACTGATCTTTCTGCTGGTGGCCCTCGTGCTGTCGATTGGCCTGTCCCTGGCCCAGCCGGCCCGGGAATGGATCGAATCGGCCCCGGCCACACTGGCCGAAGCCGGCGAAAGGCTGTCGGTCGTGCGGGACCGCATCCGTCAGTTCCGGGATGCTTCCGAGAAGCTGGAAGACATCGCGGCCGGCCGGGAACCGGTGCCGAAAGAAAAGCCTTCCACGATTTCGCGGGTGCTGTCGGCACTGAATGGCGAGGAAGAAACCGAACAGCTGGCTGGCGAGAAGGATGAACCAGTGCAGGTGGAAGTCAGTCAGCCGGCGCTGACTTCCAACCTTGCCATGCTGTCCTCAGCCGGAGCGCTGGCCGCTTCCGTCTTCGCGAGTTTCGTGATGGCCTTTTTCCTGCTGAGCTCGGGCGATGTGCTGCTGAATAACGTCCTGCGAATTCTGCCCTCGTTCAAAAAGAAACGGGTGACCGTGGAGCTGGTGCATTCGATTGAACGGGGAATTTCGTTCTACCTGCTGAATGTCACAATGATTAACGCCGGGCTGGGGCTGGCCATCGGGCTGGCGATGTGGGGGCTGGGCATGCCCAACCCGGCCCTGTGGGGCATGATGGCAGCCCTGTTTAACTTTCTGCCGTTTCTGGGTGCGATGGCAGGTACCGTCATCGTGTTTATCGTCGCCCTGATTACCTTCGATTCCCTGAGCTGGGCGGCCCTGGTGCCGACCGTTTACTTTGGCCTGACGGCGATTGAAGGCAATCTCATCACGCCCGGTCTGCTGGGCCGCTCGATGAGTCTCAACCCGATCATGGTATTTCTGTCGCTGGTCATCTGGGGCTGGATGTGGGGCGTGGGCGGTGTGCTGCTGGCCGTGCCCATTCTGGCGATTATCCGTGTCAGCTGCGACCACTTCGAACGCCTGCAGCCAGTGGCCACGCTGCTGGGCAGCGATCGCTGGTAGTCTGCTGCTACGGGCTGATCGACGTGTCTACCGCCGAAATACCCCGACGGCCGGGATGCGACTTCATTGTCCGACTTGTTTATTATGCGACTTTTTCAACTCGCGACAGGCATTTATGAGAAAGTGGACCCGACGGATATTTGAAATCACGCGCGGCGTGTTCAAGCGGTTCAGCGATGACGATGGCCCGCTGATGTCGGCCGCGGTGGCCTATTACATGGGTCTGTCGTTCTTTCCGCTGATGATGGTGCTGATCGCCGGAGTCGGCCTGTTCCTGAAGTATTCGGCCGCCGGCCAGGATGCGGAACAGCAGGTGCTGCGGGCGGTTTCCGATCAGCTGTCACCCGCCATGCGAACCCATGTGGAAACCCTGCTGACACAGGTCCGGGATCGATCCGAACTCAATGCACCGACCGGGCTGCTGAGTATTCTGATCGCCGCCATGGCCGCCTTCGCTCAGTTCGAGCGGGCGTTCAATCACATCTGGCATGTGCCTTCCGAGCCACGGACCGGCATTCTGGCAGCCGCCCGCCGGATCATCGTGCAGCGGGGAATCGCCTTTCTGATGCTGATGGCCGCCGGACTGCTGGTGCTGCTGGTCTTTATCTGCGGCATGGTGCTGGATGGTTTCCAGCGGTTCACGTCGCAGCTGCTGCACCTGCCGGAGATGTTCTGGAACCTGTCGTGGCTGGGCCTGTCGCTCGTGCTCAATGGCCTTGTCTTCACCATGATTTACCGCTGGCTGCCGAAGGCCCCGGTTCGCTGGACGGACGCCTTCCGCGGCGGACTGCTGGCATCAATCGGCTGGGAAGCCGGCCGTCAGGTGCTGGCAGCCTGGGTGATTGATCCTTCGCAGTCGGTCGCTTACGGGGTGGCCGGTTCGCTGCTGGCGATTCTGCTGTGGTGCTATTACGCCGTGACGGTGCTGTTCCTTGGAGCGGAGTACATTCAGGAACTGGTGGCCCGACGGGAAGCAGCCGCCAGCTGACCGGCTCTTCCTTCATGCCAGCCGATTCCGAGTGGCTCCAGTTCAGTCGAACCAGATGTGCATGGCCACGGTGCAGCCACGTTCGACGATGGGTAATGTGGTCCGCACCTGGAATTCGGAATTCCGCTGCAGCCAGGTGCAGAAGCAGTGATTCAGCGCGGCGGGCAGCTGCTCGATTGGCGGCGGATGTTCGCCCACCTGAAAGCAGACCCAGCCTGGTCCCATGTCGATCCGATCGATGGTGAAATCCTGGCCGGCGGATTCGCCGTTTTCCGGATTCTCGTCCGAGCCGGATTCCGGGGCGTGTTCCTCAGTCATGCTGCTGGTTCCTGTTGTCAGAACGGGCGGACCAGAGTCACGACGAGTCTGGTCCTGGCCAGTCAGTTGCTGGCCGAATAATTCCTGGACGGTGTCGTACTGCTGCGTGTGTGCGTGTGTGATGGCGGCTGCTCACCTGCCGGACAGGTTGCTGCCGTCCGATGAACAGGCCGGCCTGTCGTCAGTTCTCCACGGCGGCCGCACCGGCGGAGACGGGTGGAGTCGAGCGAAACAGCTGCTTGACCAGGCCGTGTTCGCTGACCAGCCCCAGTACCTTATCACCGTCCCGCACCACGCCGAAATCCCGATCAGCCTGACGCAGGGCCAGCATGGCTTCCAGCCGGGAAATCTGTGGGCGGAGTTCCGGCATGACCAGCCGCAGCCGGGACAGCGGTCGGCCCGTCAGCGACAGATCGATGACCCGGACGTAGGCGTACCAGTCTCCGGTCGAGCCTTCCCGCCGCAGCGGGATACTCCGCAGACCGAACTGGCGGGCATGCTCGAGGGCTTCGGCCGCGGTGGCGGAATCGGGCAGACCGAGGATGCGATCAGGAGGAGTCATCGACTCCTTCACCGGCAGCGGCGATTTGGTCAGCAGCCCGTTGACCAGCCGTCCCTGCAGATCGCCGATCAGCCCTTCCTGATGTCCCTGGCTGAGCACCTGGGCCAGACGGTTTCGCCCCAGCACCAGTTCCGACCGACTGTCTCCATCTTCCGCGAACCGCTCAAACAGGCGGGCAATCCAGATCAGCGGCAGAGAGACCACCAGAAACAGCCGGTAGAACAGCACGAACCATTTCGCGTCCCGCAGCAGCAGCGAAAGCGGAGCACGGTAATACACGTTCTTGGGCACCAGTTCGCCGAACAGAAACACCACCGGAGCCAGGGCCAGCGTGCTGACGATCTCCACCCAGTCTCCATGCGCGCCCAGCATGCCGACCGCCAGAATGCCAATGGCGACCGTGGTGATGTAATTGGCAATGTTGTTGCCGATGAGCGTGGTGGCGACAAAATGAGCCGGCTGCCGGGCGAACCACAGCATGCGGCTGGCATTCTTATTCCCCGCCCGCGATTCGATATTCAGCCTCAGCCAGCTGACGCGGTAGAACCCGGTCTCGGCCCCGCTGAAGAAGGCCGAAAGCCGCAGTCCCACCAGGAACAGCAGGAACCCGAGAAACGCCTGAACTGAAGCAGACACCGCATCCTCACTGTAAGACGGTTCGAAAACCTCTCGTGATCTCTTCGTGCTCCCGCGGCGTTCCGCGGGGATTGCCCCCGGCTGCACGATGCGATTCAGAAATCGTGCGTCGCGGAAGACTCTTTCGAGCCGGACGGGTAGGGCTGCCTCCCCGCCGGTTTCAGCAGCACCTTGAGGCTGCCGTTCTCACTGACATCCGTCACCCGCAGGTGATAGCCTTCCCACAGGCATTCATCGCCGGGCTCGGGAATGTGTTCCAGCTGTTCGTGCAGCATGCCGGCGACCGTCACCAGCCCGTCCGGAGTCGGCTCGTATTCGCGGTCCAGCCGGCGGCACAGGTAACGCAACGTCGTAATGCCATCCACCTCGTATTCACCGGGCTCCCGCTCGATGACCGGCTCTCTCCGCAGAATGCGGCGGGCCCGGCTGGGGTCAGGCATCAGAATCGTATCGATAATGTCCTGCCAGGAAACAATGCCCACCGGCTCTCCGTATTCATTCAGTACGGCCGCCACGCTGAGGTAGCTGCGATGCAGCAGCTGCAGCGTGGTGCTTAGGGTGGCACACCATGGAACGTAGACCACCCGCTCGGCCGACTGTTCCAGGTTGCCTTCCGGCAGACTGACGAACTCCGCCAGCGGCACGACGGATTCGATGTCCGTCCCCTCGTCCGACAGCAGCACGAGGTAATTCCCCGGTGGGACCTGCCCTTCCAGCTGCCCCGGACTGACGGGCGGAACCAGCGCCAGGTAAGTGCCCCGCGGCCGCATGGCTTCTTCCACGCGAATTTCGGACAGCTCGAGAATGTTCCGCAGGACCTGCCGTTCCTGGCGGGCCAGCTCGGCCGAAATCTCGGCCTCATCCACGGCACGTTCCAGGTCTTCCGTGTCGAGAAACGGCTCCCGCTTGAGCCCGGGGTACATGGTGCGTCGGGCCACCAGCGCCATCCGCTGCAGCAGTGGCAATGCGGGATCAATCAGCCGGATGGCGGCCGCCAGCGGCCAGCAGACCAGCACGGCCAGCCGGCGACGGAAGACCACCGCACCGCTCTTCGGCACGACTTCGCCAAACAGAATGATGCCGAACAGGCTGCCCAGCCCGATCAGGCCGGCCACGGCTGTGGCGCCTTCGCGGGCCAGCTGGCGGGCGATCACCACCCCCACGGCAAAATACAGCAGGTTGATGACCAGATTCCAGAACAGAATCCCCGTCAGCAGTCGCTCGGGGTCGGCCATCAGGGCGGCGACGATCCGCTCCCGCGGCCTGCCGGAACGGAAGGCCCGCAGTTCGTCGTGGGACAGATAGAACAGGGCGGTTTCGCTGGCGGAAAAGAACGCCGATGCGCAGATCAGCCCGAGCATGGACAGCAGACCAGGCAGGACATGACCGAGCGATTGAAGCAGTTCTGCTGTCATCCCTGTCCCACTGTGGCGAGGCCATCGTGCCCGCCGGAAACTGCCGTGTTCATTTCGGGCCAGCCGTCTGCAGGCTTCCCGGTGTTTCAGTGCCGGTCCAGTGTAGCCCGGCCCAGTGCCACATCAAATTCACTGATGGCGGGCACCAGCATGGCCAGCGTCGTGAAGCCATAAGCGACTGCAATCGAGAGGCAGACTCCCAGGGTTCCCGCCAGCAGAAATTCCGTAATGGCATAGAACGTAAGGAACGGCAGCAGACCGCCGGCAATCATCAGAGCGGGTGATGGGTTCCGGTGCGACAGAACCGCATACAGGGCAATGCCGCCGATGCCGATGAAGACCACAAAACTCTGAAACTGCAGGAAGAACGAAGACCGGGCTTCCACCAGCAGCATCATGAAAATGATTATCCCGATGAACAGAAAGAACATGGTGCCCAGGCTGCTGGCAATCGCCTGCCGGGAACTTTCCCACGACAGCCCGGAATGCAGCCCCAGCATGGCGGAAAACACCGCCAGTACCAGGAACCCGGCGATCATGTAGGTGAGAATCTCCCCGGTGATGCGGCCATCGACCAGGTACCACACGGCCAGGCCAAGGGGCACCAGCAGCAGCTCCAGCGTGTTGTACAGCACCCCGCCCAGTTTGCCAAAGACGAATTCTTTCGCCGTCACGTCGGTCATCAGCAGTAGTTCGAGCGTGCGACCATCGCGTTCGGAAGTCAGCGAGGTGACGGCCTGAGCGTTGATCAGCACCAGGCTGAGAATGCTCAGCCCCACAAACAGGAAGCCGGCGGGAGAAATCATGCCCAGCACCTGTTCGTCGGCAGGTCCCGTCCCGGCCAGCTGCAGCACGGCGAACCCGGCAAGGACCAGGTAAGCCAGCTTGATCACAAACACCCGGCGGCCATAGGCCCGCGTGCGGATTTCCCGCCAGATGACCGGGTTGGACCACACCTGCCGCGACTTGCCACGGGTCTTTTCTGCCGCCTCCTGCTGAGCGGCCGTGCGGCTGGTTTCATACACCGTGCGGGGCGGATTCCAGACCCGCAGCCGCAGAATGGAAATCCCGTTCAGCACGAAGGCCAGGCCCAGCATCAGCACGACCGATTCCCACGGGCGGACCACCACCACACCGGGGCCTGCACTGAACTGCCAGGGATTCAGCACGGCAAACAGCGCACGGTAGGGGTTGAGCCGGCCCAGCCAGAAACCTGCCGGAGAATCGGCCCCCGCCAGACCAGCGCCAGCCTCCGCGATGCCGATCAAGAGGACCAGCCCCAGCACGGAGATGGCCAGGGTCTGAAAGGTTTTCTCTTTCCAGCAGGCCACCAGCGTGCCCCAGCTGCCGGCCGCCAGCGCAGCGGAACCACAGATGGCCAGCGACCAGAAAATCTGATCGAGCCCGACGCCACCCAGCAGCCGGACCATCAGAAATCCGGGAATGGTGGCCACCAGCAGCACGGCGACCGTCAGAAAACTGGCCAGCAGCTTGCCCAGCACCAGTTCGCGGTTCCTGAGGTCGGTCATCAGCAGCAGAATCAGTGTCTGCCGGTCTTTCTCCTGTGCCACGTTGTTGGCGGCAAACAACAGCGAGAAAAACAGCACCAGCGACAGCTGAATCACGCTGAACAGCTGAAAGACCAGGCTCCCGAAGCGGGACAGGTCGCCCAGGTTCCGAATCTGCTGCCAGCCGAACGTGGACTGCCCGGCTGTGTAAATCAGCACGAACAGCGCCGCCACATAGCCGCTGCGAATCAGAAAATGCCGCATCTGTCGCGGCAGGGTCAACGCTTCACGGCTGAAAATCGGCCCGGCCAGCACGATGAACTGCTCCTGCAGGGGTGATATCGGGAATCTGCTGCAGGATGGGGCCTGCCAGTGTTTCAGCAGTATAACGCCCGGAGTACCGCCTGCGATGGATCCGATCCGGTTCCTCGCGGGAGAATTCTCCGGATCGGCCCGACAGGCCCGCTCTGAGACTGGCCATTGGTATACAGCAGGTTGACTGACGGCCCGCGGCGACGTTTTCCCGCGCTGCCGAGTGTGCTAATCTGAACAGGCACATCACAGGCCGCCCGTCGTCCGGCATCGCCACCAACCTGGAACCATGCAGCATGGCTGGTTTTACGATTTCCCGCACCGTGTCCGCCCCGCGGGAGCGGGTCTTTCAGGTCTTCAGCGACCTGGAATCGGCACCGGAACGCATTACGGGCATCCAGCGGGTGGAACTGCTGAGCCCCGGCCCGGTGCGTGCGGGAACCCGCTGGCGGGAAACCCGGGTGATGTTCAATCGGGAATGCACGGAAGAACTCGAAATCACCCGGTTTGAACCCGACCGCAGCTACACCGCGGAATGCGAATCGTGCGGGGCACGTTTTGTCTCGACGTTTGAATTCGCGGAGCACGATGCGGGAACTGCCGTGACCGTGACGGTGCACACGGCACCTGTCTCGCTAGTGGCGAAACTGCTCAGCCCGCTGACGGGGCTGATGATGTCCAGCTGCCGTAAAGCGATGGAGCAGGACGTGGACGATCTGGTGCGGTTTCTGGAAGCTCCGGCAGACAGCGAGCCCGATGCGGGACACGCAGCTTCCGGCTGAGGGTTTTCCCCAAACTTCGGTCGCCTTCCTGGCGCTGCGTGAAAGTCGCGCCGGCGAACGATTCAATTCCCGGATTGTGTTCTCAACAGTTGGGGGAAGTGGTAGACTTCATCTGAAATTCACTTGTGTCCACCGGGGAGTTTCCTGATCGGATTCCATGCCGCAGGCGGTTGATTCCATAGGGGGTTCTTCCCGCCCGATGACCGAGGGCTGAAATTTCCCCGCACCAGATTCATTCCCCTGGCTACTGTTCCCGCCTCGCCCGACAGATGGAGTTCGCCATGTCAACCTGTGCACATTCCCCGCGCGTTCGAAGTTCTGCTCGCGGTTTTACCCTGATTGAGCTGCTGGTGGTTATCGCCATCATTGCGATTCTGATTGCTCTGTTACTGCCGGCCGTGCAGCAGGCACGGGAAGCAGCCCGCCGCACCCAATGCCGTAACAATATGAAGCAACTGGGGCTGGCCCTGCATAACTATCATGATACGGCCAGTGTCTTTCCCCCCGGCGGAATCGGCCCGGAGCTGTGGTCCGTCCATCCCAGTACCAAGGCGCTGCAGAACATTCGCACCACCTGGATGCAGATGATTCTGCCACAGCTCGACCAGGGGAACCTGTATAACACGTTCGTGCCCTATATGAATGGCACGAACGCGGGATCAGTGCTTGCTTCATGGGAATGGCCCAATGCGGACACCCCGATTGCTGCGCTGATGTGTCCTTCCGATCCCGGCGCGGGGAAGAATTCGACCCTGGGCTTCCAGGGAAATTACGGTGTATGCATGGGTTCAACCGGCACCCTTGTAGGAAGCGACGGAACAGCCACGAACCTGAACGGTATGTTCTATCAGATGTCGAGCATTAAGATGCGGGACCTGTCAGACGGAAGCTCGAATACTGTGATGGCTGCCGAAAACCTTGTATTCGACGACGTGACAGGTGCCGTCGATTCCTCGACAGACTGGCGGGGTGCCTATTACGATAACTACGGCGTGACCAGCTGGATCAGCACGCAGTTTCCCCCCAATACGCTGCAGGTTGACCGGCTTCGCCGCTGTATCAACAAGACGCACGCTCCCTGCACTTTCACCACCGCCGCCAACTCGAACACCGTCATGTATGCCCGCAGCCCTCACGAGGGCGGGGTGCATGCTCTCCTGGGTGACGGTTCCGTGCGGTTCGTTTCCGAGAACATTAATACCCTGCTGTGGAATTATCTCGGCAGCCGGGCCGATGGCAATGTGATCGGTGAATTCTGAACCGGACCTGAGGTAACCGGCCTGCCCTGCGCCGCCGCTCTCTCCGCAGGAACGTCCGCTGCGGGGGCAGTTTCTACATTTCCGAAAAGACCAGACCCTGACATCCGGGCCGCGGGCGGTTCTTAATTGCCGCAGGAATTCCCGCAGGCCGGTCGGGGAACATTATCGAAGGCTGTTGAATGCGATCTCTGCCGCTGCTGATGCTGGCCCTGGCTGCCGGGACATTTCTGCTGGGATGTTCCGCTGAAGAACGGACGAACGAGCCGAAAGGCTGGCCCGTCTCCGGAACGGTCAACCTGGACGGAAAGCCGCTGGCCTCCGGCCGGATTCATTTCATTGATAAGGACACCACACCCCCGCGGGAAGCCGTGCTGGACATCACCGGTGGCACGTATTCCGGCGAGGTCAGCGCCGGGCCGAAGCGGGTGGAAATCCGCGCGTTTCGGGATGATGTCACTGCCAGTGCGGGCGGTGCACCGACCGATGAGGATCCTCAGTACCTGCCGAAGAAGTACAACGACGACAGCCAGGAAACGGCGGAGGTTAAGACGGAGGGCCCGAACGAGTTCTCGTTTGACCTGACGTCCGGCGATTAAGGCCCGGCCGGCGATCAGCCATCCGTCGCCAGGCGGAAACCGGAAAACTGCCAGCGGGCCGCGGGCGGGAAGAAGTTGCGGTAAGTCGGCCGGATGTGCGACAGCGAAGTCGCACAGGACCCGCCACGCAGCACCATCTGCCCGGACATGAACTTCCCGTTGTATTCGCCGAGGGCTCCCGCGGGCGGGCGGTAACCGGGATAGGCCACATACGGGCTGGAAGTCCATTCCCAGACATCGCCGAACATCTGCTGTGGCGAGCTGTCCGTGGAGGATTTGGCCTGAGCGGCAGTTGTACCGGCCGGGGCCGGATGCCACAGCCGGTCTTCGACAAAATTGCCGGCGACAGGGACCGAGCGGGCCAGTGCTTCCCATTCGAATTCCGTCGGCAGGCGGGCCGCAGCCCAGCGGGCGAACGCATCGGCCTCGTAGCTGCTGACATGGCAGACGGGTTCCGCCGGATCCACTGGCCTCAGCCCGGTGAGCGTGAACTGGTACCAGCTGCCCTCGTGCTGCTGCCAGTACAGGGGGGCTTCCCAGCCTTCACGGTGGACGGTGTCCCAGCCATCGGACAGCCACAGTTCGTGGCGGTGGTAGCCGTTGTCGTGGATGAACTCCAGATACTCGCCGCAGGTCACCGGGTGGCGGGCAATGCCGCATTCGTGCAGGAAGACGCGGTGCCGGGGGTGCTCGTTATCGTAGCTGAATCCCGGTCCGTCCGTGCCGGCATCCGACAGACCTTCCTTCAGGCCGATCCACGCCACCGGCCAGCCAGGCAGCGACGGGCTGGCTCCGTTCGTATTCGCCCCGGACAGACTGGCCGTTTCCTGATTTCCCTGATCAGCCCGGGAAACCGGCAGTGCCGCGGGCCCCCGAGTGGCTTCAAAGGCCGCGGGATACAGTGGGTTGCACGACAGCAGGTGCTTGAGATCCGTCAGGATCAGTTCCTGGTGCTGCTGTTCGTGATGCAGCCCTGTCTCCAGCACCTCTTCCAGCTGGGGTGACAGCGGGGATTCCAGCAGCTGCAGCATCTCTTCGTCGATGGCACGCCGGTAGGCCAGCACGGTCTCCAGGGCGGGGCGTGTGAGCAGTCCCCGCCGGGGGCGGGGATGACGGCTGCCAACCGTGTTGTAGTACGAGTTGAACAGATAGCCGAACTTCTCGTGGAAGGGCGACCGCGCCGGCTGCACCGCCTGCAGAAGGAACGTTTCAAAGAACCAGGTGGTATGGGCCAGGTGCCATTTGACCGGACTGGCCTCCGGCATCGACTGCACCATGCAGTCTTCGGCACTCAGCC
>JAGQPV010000588.1 GCA_020426545.1 Planctomycetaceae bacterium | reverse complement strand
ACTGTGATGCGGAATGGCTGCTCCCGAGCCACGGCCCCTACTTCAAGAACGACAAAAAGCTGTTGCAGAAAACCATCGACCGGCTGAAGACCTATCTCCACATGGCCGATTTCGGCACCTGTGCGGTCGACTGGCCCCTGCTGGAGCAGTGGGACGAGGAACTCGTTCGCGGGTTCGACCCCGACCAGGCCTGAGCAGTCGTCATCCCGCAGCTCCGCCTCGGCCCGTCACTGCGGATTTCACGGTCGATTTTTCTCAATCGACATCTCGCAGTTGGAATGCGCCGGAACAGTCCGCGTGGCCTGCACGCCAGGGGGCGGTGTACCGCTGCCCGCTGTGCCGCGGAGGGCGATCCTCCCTCGGGTGCATTTGCCAGCGGCATGCCTCCGCACGGCCGGACCTCCGTTCCAGCCGACTCCCGCATTCCCGCGACTCCCCGACAGCCGGCATTTCCTGTGTTTTTTCGTGGAGATACAGGTCCGGTTGGTATCTGATAGGGCGGAAATCTGCCGACGAACGGAAAGCGGCAGAGTGCCATCGGAGCAGGAGTCCCTCAGCGATGAACAACGAAGCGGAAAGTTTCAGCGGTTTCGGGTTCGTGAAGTCGCTGCTGCTGCCGGGCAGATGCAGAAGTCGAAGGTGAAAATGAAGCTGATGCCGTTTCTCGGCTGCCGGGACAGCATGCTGGAAGCTCTCAGCCAGTACTATGGGCGTCACCAGTCGGCTGTCGAGTACCAGAGAATCAAACGGGAACAGCAGGAGGCTGGCGAGTCTTCAGCGGAACCGGTGTGAGTTTCTGGCCCGTCGGGCCGCCGCTTCGCTAAGATGCTGCTCCGGTGAAAGACTGGCCGGGGTACAGTGCTGCTGTTTCAGCCCGAGCCGCACTGGAGACAGAATCTGCCTGTGAGCCTGTGAGAATGAGGCCCCGTCTGATGGTCCGACTTGTTTCGTTAATTGTGCTGGCCGTGCTGATCGTGTTCCTCGGGATCACGTTCTTTCAGGTCATCGCGCCATTCCTGCTGCCCCTGTTCCTGGCCGGTGTGGTGGCCATTATCGCCCGCCCGCTGTTCGACTTCTTTGTGAAGAAGACCAACGGGCGGATTCGGCTGGCCGCCGGGCTGACGGCCGGTTCCGTCCTCGCCGGCATTCTGATTCCGCTGTCGGTGGGCACATTGCTGGCTTCGGTCCAGCTGTATGTGCTGGCACAGGACACGCTGACCAACGACCGCTTCGGCAAGGCCGTCCACGCCATCCGCGCGGAGCTGGAGATCGATCATATCGCCGAGCGGCTCGAGCCGTTCCTGTCGGGGCCGATTGATCCCGAGAAACTGCAGCGCGATCTGCAGGCCAGCGTGCGGGCCGGATTTCAGCAGCTGGCGCAGCGGTCACTGGGACTGGCCGGCGCCGCGCTGGGGCTGGTGGGCACCGTGGTGGCCGGCATCATCGGCCTCGTGATGTTCATGATTGCCCTGTATTACTTTCTGGCCGATGGCCCCCGGCTGCTGGACGCAGCCCAGACGCTGATCCCGGTACAGGTCGATTATCAGCAGCGGCTGCTGCAGCGGTTTGAAAGCGTTGTCCGGGCGGTGGTGATGGCCACATTCGCCGCGGCCATTGCCCAGGGCCTGCTGACAGCGGTGGCGCTGGCGATAGCCGGCTTCCCTTCGTTCTTCATCCTGTTCATTCTTGCGACATTATCGGCCCTGGTGCCCCTGGCGGGTACCTGGCTGGTCTGGGGGCCGTGTGCCGTGTGGCTGGCCTGGCAGGGGCAGGTGGTGCCGGCTGCCGTGCTGGCTGTCTTCGGGGCGGTGGTCATCGGCACGATGGACAACGTGATTCGCACCTGGCTGCTCCATTCCGATGCCCGCCTGCATCCGCTGCTGGCTTTCGTTTCGGTGCTGGGCGGGCTGCAGGCCATGGGGCTGTGGGGCGTGTTCGTCGGCCCGATCGTCGCCTCCTGCCTGCACGCCCTAGTGGAGATTTTCAACACCGAGCTGGAAGCCTTCTCAAAGGAACAGACGACTCTGTTCAGCCGAAAACGGCCCTCGCCAAATGACAGAAAAACGGCGGTGCGGCGACCCCGGCCAGAGCCGGCGGAGTCCGTATCCGACGCGGACGGGCCTGCCGCTGTCCTGGACGGAGCAGCTGCAGTGGAGCACAGCGGGGAACCAGTTGCTCCGGCGGAAACCACTCGGGACGAACCCGGGCCACGCCCCGGAAACTGAGGCCGGCGGAATGCCGTCCGGTACGTTCTGTTCTGTCACGATGTCTCGGCCTCTCTGAAGGACAAATCACTGTGGCAACAGACAACCCCGAGTCTTCCCCGTCGACCGCTGCCGGCGGTTCTCCCGGTGCCAGGCTGCGGGCGGCGCTGAACAGTCCGCCGCTGCTGGTTCCCGGTGTGTTCAACGCGCTCTCGGCCCGCATGGCGGAACGGGCCGGGTTCCGGGCGGGCTATCTTTCCGGAGCGGCCTTCTCGGCAGGAGTGGCGGCGCTGCCGGATATCGGCCTGATGACGCAGACGGAATTCGCCGATCAGGCCCGCTTGCTGACAGCGGCGGTGGAGATGCCGATCATTGCCGATGCCGATACGGGCTTCGGCGAGCCGCTGGCCGTGGAACGCACGGTGCGGCTGTATGAAGTTGCCGGCGTGGCGGCGATTCAGCTGGAAGACCAGCAGATGCCCAAGCGGTGCGGCCATCTCACGGGCAAGATTCTGGTTCCCGTGGAGGAGATGGTACGGCGGGTGCAGGCCGCGGCCGGAGCGCGTCGCTCCGCGGACTTCATGATCATCGCCCGCACCGATGCCCGCTCGGTGGAAGGCTTTGAAGCCAGTGTCGAACGGGGCCTGGCTTATCTGGAGGCCGGGGCCGACATGCTGTTTCCTGAAGCCATGGAAACGGCGGAGGAATTCGCGCGGTACGCCGAAATGACGTCGCCGGCGGGAGCCCCGCTGATCGCCAATATGACGGAGTTCGGCCGCAGTCCGCTGCTGACTGCCGACGAACTGGGCGCAATGGGCTACCGGGCTGTCCTGTACCCCGTGACCCTTCTGCGACTGGCGATGAAGGCCGTAGAACAGGGATTGCAGTCCCTCAGAGCGGAAGGCACGCAGGCTTCGCTGCTGGAGCAGATGCAGACCCGGGCCGAACTGTATGAACTGCTGGATTACGCAGGATACGAGGCCCGGGACCGCGAATACTTCGGCTGCCGCCCGGAAGAGGGAGGCTGAGGAAAGATGTCAGGCACAGCCGGGACTGCCCAATTTGAGAGAAGAACCGGGCAAAAACGGGCCTGGTAATCCCGGCGAATTCTGTATCGGAAAGGCGTCAGGCACAGCCTGACCTGCAGGACTGCCGGCTGTTCCCGCAGTTAGATTTGTCAGGCACAGCTGGCCCTGCGGAGAGACTGCGCGACGCGGGTTACTGTCCGCTGTCTTTCCGCTGCATTTCGTCAAGCACAACCGGATGCCATTCGCTGCTTCGTTCCGCGGCGGGAACGAAGTTCTGGCGGGCCCAGGTCCGCAGACGCATTTCGTGGATGGCGTCTACTTCGGCGTCGGTACAGGTCTCGATGCTGCGGGAGGCAGCGATGCCCTGCTCGGCCAGTACGGTGCTGTTCACCTGGAAACCTTTCGTTGCTGAGCGCCGTCAGCGCTCAGCCGGGTTGTGCGACGAATTGTGAAAGAGCTTCGGGACAGGGGCTGCCCGATACTCGCCGGCAGCTGGTGTGTTCAGCGCGACTCCGCTGCCAGGATCGGCAGCCAGAGGAAACACCAGTCCGGTGGACAATTGCAACGGAGGCCAAAAAGAGTAACAGGGACGGACAGGGCATTTCAAGTCGATCGCGCCGAGCCGTCCCGCCAACCCCGCCTGCCGCCTACGGCTTCTCCTTCGGCACCGGCTGAATCACCCGGAACTTCTGCAGCCGCTTGCCGCCCACCTCGGCCACGTA
>JAGQPV010000587.1 GCA_020426545.1 Planctomycetaceae bacterium | reverse complement strand
GTGTCTTCCCGCTCCCGTTTAGTCAGCTTCTAGTGAACGAAAACGTTTACGTTGAAAGCAAGACTACATGTACTCAATTGTTCGTTGTGCAGTAAGCGTACGTGGGCAATTCATTACTGCAGCGTCAGTACTCTCGGTGATCGCAGGTGTCTGCAGCATTTCCGGCTGTATCGGGAACAGCAAGCAGCTCGCCCCATCTTTACACTCCGTTGATCCGGAAGTCACATTGTCCCGCCTTGAGGCAGCAATTCCTGCTGGAACATCTGTTGAGTCGGCAGTCAGAATTCTGGACGAGGATCACTGGACCTGTGTGGAGGGGGTTCCGGATCAGGAACCGGATAAAGACAACTTTGTTCTTGCGTGCGTGTATTCCTATCATGATCGCCCGTTTGTCACTGACACAACAATGGTGTGGCTTCGACATGCTGATGGAATTGTGGTTGAAATTGATGTTAGACAAATTAGTGTTGGGCCATAAATTTTGAGAGGGTGTGTCATTAGATTTAAGAAGCGACTTCCAGTCGCTCAGTAATTTCCGTCGATCAGCAACAAACGGTGCGGCGCAGTCCAGTGTGGTTCCCGTCCATTACGTGAGAGATTGTCTTCATGCCGCCTGCTGTTTTCCTGGACCGTCCGCTGAAACTGCGGCCCATCCTGAAGCAGGCCCGCTGGGGTGGGCGGCAGCTGGGCGAAGTGCTGGGCCGGCCGATTGGTCCGGAGAGCGACTGGGCTGAAAGCTGGGAAGTGGCCGACTGCCCGGGTGCGAAGTCGGTGATCGCAGCTGGTCCGCACGAGGGTGAAACTCTGGCAGACCTGCTGCGGAAGTTCCCCCGGCAGCTGCTGGGTGAGGAACTTGCCCGGGCAGAAACGCCATCCGCGTTTCCCCTGCTGATCAAGTACCTCGACGCGGCCGATGTGCTGTCGGTCCAGGTGCACCCCAACGATGCACAGGCCGCCCGGATGGACCCCGGCCAGCGGGGCAAAACGGAAGCCTGGGTCATTCTCGATGCCCGGCCGGACAGCCGGTTGTACTGCGGGCTGAAGTCCGGCATCGACCGGGAGCAGCTGCGCGAGGCCATCGACAGCGGGACCGTGGCGGACTGCCTGCACGAGGTGCCGGCCCGGCGGGGTGACTGCCTGTTTATTCCGGCGGGGACGGTGCATGCGATTGGTGGCGGAATTCTGCTGGCCGAGGTGCAGCAGTCGAGCGACCTGACATTTCGGCTGGATGACTGGGGCCGGCTGGGGGCCGATGGCCAGCCGCGTCCGCTGCACATCGGGCAGTCGCTGGAGTGCATCGACTTTGCCCGTGGCCCGGTGAACCCGGTGGTTCCCGAACCGGCTGCCGCGGGTGCCCCGCCCGTGGAAACTCTGGTGGAATGCCAGTACTTCACCATTCGCCGGCACGTGTTCACACAACCGGCGCAGCTGCCTGCTGCTGCCAGCTGCCGGATTCTGCTGGCGATTGAGGGGCAGGGTACGCTGAAATTCGGCACTGAAACCGACCCGCTGGAGCGGGCGGCTGTCCGGCTGATACCGGCTGCCTGTGGCGAGTTGCAGGTCGTTCCGGCAGACGGTTCCACAGGCGGCCTGACCGTGCTGGAAGTCGGCATTCCGCCCGCTGACTGACCGCCCAGGCACGGACCGAGGTTGATTCCGTGCAGTCCGGCGGAGTAACGTCAGAAGTGGTGCGGCACGGCTGCATCGCACACCGCGTGGACTTCCCGGAGCCGGAACGATGTCTCTCAACCTGCTCTCGATCAGGCCGAAAGTTGTTACCCCGTGCAGCAGCTGCCAGGCCGGGCGGCTGTCGCCGCTGTGGCGGGTGGCTTCCGTCATTCTGCTGCTGGCTGCCGGGTCTGTCACATCGGCGGCGGAACCGGCGGTAAAACCGGCGGACGAAGCACTGGAAGCCGCCGGGGAGCACCTCGGCCGGGGCCGCTATGCCGAAGCTCTGGAAGCCTACCGTGCATTGACTGGCCTGACGGGCGAAGCGGAGATTGCTGCCGCCCGCGGAACAGCCCGGTGCCTGGTGGAAACCGGCCAGCTGGAGGAGGCCCGCAAGATCTTGGAAACTGCCATCAAAGCGCACCCCCGCAGCGCGCGGCTGCGGGCCGATCTGGCCCTGCTGCAGCTGCAGCGGGGGTTGTTTGAAGAGGCTCGGAAATCGATCGAAGCGGCCCTGCAGCGGGACGCCGACGACCCGCTGGCCCGGCTGGCCGAAGCCCGGCTGCTGACGGAAACCGGCCAGCTGCAGGAAGCGGGGAATGCCTGGCGTTGGTTTGTGCGGTATTACAACCGGGTGCAGCCCACCGGTGCGGAAGAACTGCTGGCGGTGGGCGAGGGGGCCCTGCAATACGCCCGCTGGAACAGCGTCTCGCAGATTTTCGGCTTCGTGCTGAATACCCTGTGCACCGATGCGTTAAAGGATGACCCGGACGCCTGGCAGGCCCTGAGTCTCTCCGGCGAACTGCTGCTGGAAAAGCACAACCGGGCCGAGGCTCTGCCCGAGTTCCGCAAGGCGCTGGCCATCAATCCCCGTGCGGCGGCTGTGCAGGTGTGGCTGGCCCGCGCGGCCCTCGATCAGCAGGAGACCGCCGAAGCCGAACGGCTGGCCGAGCTGGCACTGAAGATCAACCCGGCGTATGTGCCGGCCCTGCACATTCAGGCCGATCTGGCCTTCGCCCGGGGCGCCCTGCCGGAGGCCGACCGGATTCTGCAGCAGGCGGCCGAGGTGAACCCGCACAGCCAGCAGACGCTGGCCCGCATGGCGGCCATTCATGTGCTGCTGGGTCATCCGCCTGCCGGTCAGGTGGAGGGCCTGTTGGAGCAGATCGAGAAGATTGGCGAGTACCAGGGCAACCGGAAGGGCCGGTTCGCCGAGATCACCATTCAGGTGGCCGAACGCAACCCGCGGCCCGGCGTGTATCTGACGGAGATCGGCACGGCACTGGAAAGCCGGCGGCAGTATTTTGCGGCGGAACAATTTTACCGGGCGGCGATGCGGGTGATGCCGCAGCTGGCCGAACCCAAAACCGCCCTGGGCATGCTCTACATGCGGATTGGCCGCACGGACGAAGCCCGCACGATTCTGGACGATGCCTTCAAGGCCGATCCGTACCATGTGCGGGTCAGCAATATGCGGAAAGTGCTCAAAGTGCTGGGCGATTACGACCGCATCGCCACCGAGCATTTTATCGTGCATGTCGACCAGGAGCGGGACCGCATTCTCGGCGAGTACATGGCCGAGTACCTGGAGGAAATCTATCCGGAACTGGTCCGCGAATTCGGCTTCGAACCGCCTGCCCGCACGCATTTTGAAATCTACAGTACGGCCCGCGGGCTGTCGGGCCATCAGTGGTTCAGTGCGAGAATGATCGGCCTGCCGTGGATTCAGACGATTGGTGCGTCAACCGGGGTGATTGTCGCCCTGACTTCGCCGGCCGAATCGCAGAAGCCGTTTAACTGGGCCCGCGTGCTGCGGCACGAATTCGTGCATGTCATCACATTGCAGCAGACGCAGTTTCACATTCCCCACTGGTTCACTGAGGCCCTGGCCGTGCGGTCGGAAGGCTACCCCCGGCCCGATGAATGGAACCGGCTGTTGCTGGCGAGGGTGCCGCAGGGAGATCTTCGCACGCTGGAGAACCTGAGCCAGGGGTTCACCAGCCCGAAGTCGCCCGAGGACTGGCAGTTCGCCTACTGCCAGAGCCGGCTGTACGCCGAGTACATGACAACGCTGGCCGGGGCCGAATCGCTGTCCCGCATGCTGGCCGCTTATCGACAGAACCACCCGACCGAAAAAGCCGTGCAGGACGTGTTCGGGATTGATATCGAGCAGTTTGAAGCGGGTTACCGCAAGTATCTGGAGGACCTCACCGCCGAGCTGAAATCCGGCCGGGGAACGAACCTGGACGGGCTGGACCTGGAGGAGACCCGGGCCGCTTTCGTACAGAAC
>JAGQPV010000586.1 GCA_020426545.1 Planctomycetaceae bacterium | reverse complement strand
GATACACAGCGCGGCCAGCCCGCGGCGGAGATTCCGTTCCCGCAGGGCCCGCAGCAGTGTGAGCACCAGCCGGGCGCCCGTCGCACCGACGGGATGGCCCAGTGCAATCGCACCGCCATTCACATTGAGCCTGTCGAGGGCAATCCGACCGATCGGTTCGTCCCGTCCCAGTTCCTCGCGACAGAAACTGCCGCAGTCCAGAGCTTCCACACAGGCCAGAACCTGCGCGGCGAAGGCTTCGTTGATTTCGATCAGGTCGAAGTCGTTCAGCGTCAGTCCGGTCTGCTCGAACAGTCGGTGCATGGCATACACCGGCCCCAGCCCCATCCGGGCCGGGTCGCAGCCGGCAATCGCATACGCCGTGATGCGGCCCAGCGGTTCGATACCACGTTCCGCGGCGACTTCCGGCAGCATCAGCCCCAGGGCCACCGCTCCATCGGTCACGGGGCAGCTGTTGCCAGCCGTCACCGTTCCATTATCCCGCTGGAACACGGGGCGCAGCCGGGCCAGTCGCTCGGCCGTCTGGTCATCGCGGATCGTCAGATCGTGTTCCACCGCAACTCTCAGCCCGTACAGCGGGTCGTCCTGTTCCCGGTTTTCAGCAGCCGGCGGAAACAGCGGCAGCAGTTCTCCCGCCAGAAACCCACGATCCCTGGCCGCAGCCGCCCGCCGGTGACTTTCCAGGGCGAAGGCATCCTGCTGCTCGCGGGTGATGCCGAAATCGCGGGCCAGCCGCTCGGCCGTCTGCCCCATGCTCAAACCGCAGACGGGGTCGTTCAGGCCCAGTTCGAGCGCGGGCACCGGGCGGAACCAGTCCGGTCGGACCCGCATCGCCACGGCCAGCTTCTGCCGCAGAGATTTCGCTTTCCGCAACTGCAGGAACACACTGCCCATGCGGCGGTCCCACAACAGGGGTACCTGCGACATGGATTCCGTGCCCCCCGCGATAATCGCTTCCGACCGACCAGCCGCCAGCGCATGCCAGCCGGAAAGCAGGGCCTCCATGCCCGAGCCACAGTTCCGATTGACGGTATGCGCGATGCGGTCGTGCGGAATCCCGCTCCGGAGGGCAATCACCCGGGCAATATTCGACGCATCGGCCGGCCCGGCCACATTGCCGAACACCACCTCGTCGATGTCATCGGCCGCCAGGGCCGACTGCCCCAGCAGACCATTCACCGCCATCTGTCCCAGCCGGTCGGCGGGAACACCGGCCAGTTCGGCGAACGAACGGACAAACGGCGTCCGCATGCCGCCGGTCACAGCGACCGGGCTCAGCTTCAGGCTGGCGGCTCCCCGCGCGGGGGCCGTGTCGTGCATTGTCGAGATCGTACTCATGGCTGTTCCTCCCCGGCCGTTGCCGGTTCTCCAGATTCTGAAGCCGCAGTCATCAGCGGTTCGGTCGTGGTCGTATCGCCCGGCGTCTGTTCCTGAATTTCAGTGGCATCCGCCTCTGCCTGATTTCCGTGGGCAGTCCGCAGATGACGCCGCAGCACCTTGCCGAGGAAGTTCCGCGGCAGATCGCCCTCGACCACTTCAAACAGCCGGGGCCGACGATGGGCTGCCAGATGCTCGTGGCACCAGGCATCCATCGCCGACTGATCGAACGTGACTCCCGGTTTCATCCGGAACACGGCTTTGACAATCTCTCCCCGCCGTTCGTCCGGCACACCAATCACCGCCGCATCCAGCACATCCGGGTGCTGCCGCAGCACGGTTTCCACATCAGCGGGGAACACGCTGAACCCATTCGTCAGAATCAGGTCGTGCCGCCGGTCCACAATGCGGAACAGTCCATCCGGATCGACCGTCGCCACGTCTCCGGTGTGCAGCCACCCGTTCCGCACGGCGCGGGCGGTGGCAGCCGGGTTATCGAGATAACCCTGCATCACCTGCGGTCCACGAATCACCAGCTCACCGGTTTCCCCGGCAGCCAGCTCGCGCTCGCCCGTTTCCAGATCGACAATCCGGGCTTCGGTACCGGCCAGCGGCCGACCAATCGTGCCCGGGCGGCTGGTGCCATCCGGCGGTCCCACGTGGGTCACCGGGCTGGCTTCCGACAGTCCATACCCTTCCACCACCCGCGCCCCGCTGTGCAGCGAGAACGCATGGGCAACATCCGCCGGCAGCGGCGCACCACCAGAGATGCACCAGAGCAGCGACGACAAATCGGAAGGATGTTTTTCCAGACGCTCATTCAGCGCCGCCAGCATCGCCGGCACCGCATGCAGCACCGTTGCCTGATGACGTTCAATCAGTCGGGGCACCAGCTGCGCGCTGAACCGATGATGCATCACCAGAGTGGCCGCCATCGCGGTCCCCGTCAGCAGCGAGGCTGACAGTCCGTAACAGTGAAAGAACGGCAGCACGGCCAGGAACACATCTTCGCCCATCCGGCCACCGGTCCAGTGCCGCTGCTGCACAGCATTCGCCACCAGATTGCGGTGGCTGAGCAGCACAGCCTTCGGCGCAGCGGTGGTGCCGCCCGTGGGCAGAATGCAGGCAATGGTTTTCTCCGGATCAACCGGTTCCGGCCGGAAGTCCTCGTCGGCTGCTTCCAGCGCATCGTCCAGCCAGCCGATCCGTTCCGACTCGGCCAGCCACCAGAAACCGGCCTGCTTCCGCCGGGCAATCACATAGGCCAGCTGCTGCCAGCGCGGCAACCGCTGCCGCAATGTTGCCAGCAGCAGGCTGTCGACCCGGGCTGTGCCTTCCAGAATCCGCGGAGCCAGCATGTCGAGCGCAATGACCACACGGCAGTCGGTCCGCTCGATCAGAGCCGAGATTTCCTCCGTCACCGACAGGGGCGACAGAATCACCGCCGTCGCACCGGCCAGCCAGATGCCGTTCAGTGCCAGCGGAAATTCCGGCATGTTCGGCAGCAGAATGCCCACCCGGTCGCCAGGCTCAACACCCGCCGCCCGCAACGCGGAAGCCATCCGCAGCGCGTTCCGCCACAGTTCGCCATACGTGGCCGAGTCTTCCAGAGAATGCCAGGCGATGCGGTGCGGATACTCGGCCGCAGCCTGCTCCAGCAACTGCCAGGCAGCGATGCCAGGCACGGTGAACTCACCAGCTGCGGATGCCGGCTGGCGGTTGTGCTCGACCGGGTTCACATTCCAGTTGTTCAGGATCGCTTTCATGCGGAAACCTCCGGATCAACAACACTCGAACCACTTGCGGTGCCCTGGCGGGCATGGCGTGGAAAACACAATCATCCAGGGAGCAGACGAATCTCGCAGGAAATCCAGTTTCCGGTCGAGCTGAGCCAGCCTGTTTCCCATTCACTGGACTCTGCAGTCTTCTCCTTTCCGGCCAGGACGGATTTCCCGACGTGCTGTCGCACATCGATCGAGCCCGTCGGCCCGTAACCCGTAAACAGCGCATGGGGGTGCGCAGGAAAAGCGACTCTGGAATCCGGCCCGTTCCCGCCAGGAGATGCCCGGCGGAATGCGGGAGCCATCCTGATCTGTCAGCCAGTCGGAACACTCAGCGACTGTTAAAGCCGGCCCGGTCACCTGTCGTCACTCACCTGTTGCTGAGGGACGATCGGAAGAACCACACCACGCGGGATGTAGCCAGGATGACCGCACAGACACTCAACTCACTCTGACCGCACACTGCAGCCACAGGTCGTTTTCTGCCGTCTGAACACTCACCACGGAACCAGCTCGCTGACTGTCGCCCCGTCTCGCCTGGAGACGGTCTCAGCCAGTACTTCCGCAAGCACCCTGCCTGCATTCCGGTTCCGGACAGGCTGCCAGGCGAGGGACTGCCGGCAGCAGGAAGACCACGACGGTATCGCAATGAACTGCGGAGTAGACGGGATGAAAAATGAATGTGCCCGTCGGGGTCTGGCTTCTTCTGAAGCAACCAGATTATTCGAGGGCAGGGGGCCGGCAGTCAACTGCTGCGCCGGCGCATTGCGCGCAATCTCTTGCACCGCATGGGTTTCCGCCACACGAATAT